>NZ_CP150886.1:3934339-4236981 GCF_038050375.1 Okeanomitos corallinicola TIOX110
AAATAAATAGTCAGTAGTCAGTTATTTTATTTATTTAATCCTGACTTCTAAATTGTTACGCACAAATCCTATAAATAAAAAAATGCCACATCCGTTAATGTATGAAGAAGATAACTTTGTTGTTTTAGAAACAAATCAACCAGAACAGTTTCTGACAGCAGCAGAGTTATTAGAAAAATTAGTCAAAACTTTACAGAAAATCTCATTTGATGACCTGCCTCAAGATATAAAAAAATTTTCATCAGTAACAGAACAAGCACAATATTTAATTGATACTGGTTGTGAATTAGATATTGAACCTGGCAAATATTTACAGTGGTATGCAGTGAGGCTAGAAAAGTGAATAAGTAGTCGTGCAAAATAAATTTCATATTTAGGGAAGGTGACAGATGACAGGTGACAGGTGACAGACAAGAGATACAGAGATTTCTATTGTTTTCCCAAATGTGCAATTAATTTTGCCCAGGTACTTAAATGGGCATTGGGCATTGGGCAATCAATCTTCTCCTAACTACCCCTGCCTTTTGCCTACTACTTTATGCCTCCTGACTGCTTGTACTACTTACTGTTGATTAATAGTAATTAACTCTAGTTCAATTCTATCTTCATCAGGCTGCGTAACTTTTACTTCTACATTAGGTGCGAAAAACTTATTCATTTTTTCCTGTTTTTGCAACCACTTATCCAAAGGGATAAAAGGTGAATCAAACTCTAAAGTTAAAGAATAAGCACCATTTACTTCTGCTTCTCTTAAACCAGTTACAACAGGTCTTTCATCATCATTAGGACTCAGACCTAAGAATTCTAAAGCTCGGTCTAAATGCGCTTCTTGTCCGTAGCAGAATCTAGTGATGTCCTTACGGATCTTATTTTGAGTGACAGTTGCTTGATCTTTCCTGAGTGCTAATACCGTTGGTGTCGTCTCTTGACTAAAGGGTATGGGCTTGAGTTCATTAGCTTTGAGAGCCAATCCTCCTAACAATAGAGGAATGCCATAAAAAAAACCGACTAGGTTGAGAGTCGCGTTATCAGCAGCATAGGCCACAAAGCCAATGATGGTTAATGTGCTACCCACGGTTAAACCAAGTGTTCCTAAAGAAATTTTGCCCAGCATAATTGAAAGTATTTATCATTTCTTAATATCTTAGTTTTATTATCATCTCTTAGAAAGCAACTTCTCGGAGAACTCAGGACATTTGTGCTGATTGATCAGCTTCAGCCCATTTTGCGTTAAGTTTAATTAAGAACAGGAAATACAGGAATAACACAATGGATATTCAAACAATCAAAGAAAGAATTGCCTCTGTTCAGAGTAAACGTGAATACCTGCTGAGTTTACTAGAAAAACCAAATTTAGGAACTTTAAAAGTTGATGTCAATCAGGCATTGGACGAATTAGATGATCTAATTGATGAATTTAGACGCACCATACCTGAAGAAGGAACTAATTAGGGCTTGTTGAGAAAGTCTTTCTGTCAGAACAAGGAGGCAGGGGAAGCAGGGGAAAAACCCAATATCCCATGCCCCATGACTAGGTTAAACAAATAAGATAAATATTAAAGCATTAAAACAAACGTACGTAAATGATGTTAATGACTACATTTAAAACGCTGACCTAACTGTCTAACTAAAGCTAGAAGTTCACTGGTAGGAGTATCTTTTTTACAAACTTCATCAAAACTAGACATTGCCTTTGTTTGCTGCAAACTTGCGTCTTCTACGGAAGAGAAAGCCAGAATTTGAGTTTTTGGGGATATGGATTTAATGTAACTAGAGGCACACCAACCATCCATCACAGGCATTTGTAGATCCAACACAATGACATCAGGTCGGTAACATTCAACCATTTCTATAGCTTCCTGACCATTACTTGCTAAACCTACGACTTCCATATTCTCTTGTCCAGAAAATGCAAATTGTAGGGTTAAACGAGTTAGTTCATGATCGTCAACTAACAGAACTCTCAAAGAAGAAGATTCACAGGACAACATTAACATTCCCGAAAAAGAAAATTATATATAGTTAGTCATAGTGTATGGGAATAACTACCAGTATTGAATCTATCTTTCGGTTGAATAAATGCCTCTAACACCACAAATTAATTCGGGTGTTTGTACTATGAATCAAGAATACCTGGCTTTTACGCGTTGGCAGTACGCTATCAGAAAACCCTAAGTGATACTTGCTGATGATAAAGCCATAGACATGAGAGTTTTTTGGGAATTGGCTTCTGGACAATCATTACCTGGTCTTCTTTGAATATAACTACCATCTGATTGTAAATCCCAAGCATGGCGGTTATCAGCCAACATAATTCCCAGAATTGCTTGTAAATCCTTGGCAATATCTGGGTCTTTAATAGGGGTAATAACTTCTACGCGCCGATCTAAATTGCGACGCATCCAGTCAGCACTACCGATGTAAATTTCTTCCTGACTATTGTTATAGAAGTAAAAAAGCCGGGAATGTTCTAAAAATCTGCCAATAATGCTCATAATGCGGATATTTTCGCTAATATCTTTCAGTCCTGGTCGTAAACAACAAATACCGCGAATAATCAGGTCTATTTTTACACCAGCACGGGAGGCGTTATATAAAGTGGTAATAATTTGTGGATCAACTAAGGAGTTCATTTTGGCAACTATCCGCCCAGAAAAACCATTTTGAGCATTTTCAATTTCTCGGTTAATTAGTCCCAAGAAGCGATCGCGCATATTTACAGGGGCGACTAGTATCTCCCGATAGGTTTTTTGGCGAGAGTATCCGGTCAAAAAGTTAAACACATCGGTTAAATCTGCCCCTAATTCTTCCCGACAACTCAACAGACCTAAATCTGTGTATAATCTTGCCGTTTTTGGGTTGTAGTTTCCAGTACCGATATGGACGTAACGACGGATGCGGTCTTTTTCCCGTCGGACGACTAAAACAATTTTGCTGTGGGTTTTTAAACCTACCAAACCATAGACAACATGAACACCTACTTTTTCTAAACGCCTAGCCCAGTAGATATTATTTTCCTCATCAAACCGTGCTTTTAACTCCACTAACACAGAAACCTGTTTACCATTTTCTGCGGCAGCTATTAAAGCATTGACAATGGGTGAATCACCGGAAGTCCGGTAAAGAGTCATTTTGATAGCTAAAACGTTGGCATCCCAGGCTGCATGAGTAATAAATTTTTCGACTGTACCGGTAAATGACTGATAGGGGTGATGCACCAGTAAATCTTTTTCCCGGATGACAGAAAAAAAGTCTTTTCCCTCTTCCATTTCCAATAAATTTGGATCTATATTTGGTTCTCTGAGGCGTTGTAGACGGGAAGGTACTACGGACTGACGTGGTGGATCTTTGAGTTCTGGTAGTTGTAGGGACATAAAATACATCAAGTCCCGTAGTCCTAGCAGATCATCTACTTGATAAATGTCGTTTTCAGTTAATTCCAAATCTTGTAACAAACGAGAACGCAATGCTTCTGGGGTTTGGGATTGAATTTCTAACCTGACAGGAGTTCCACCCATGCGACGTTTACGCAGTTCTTGTTCAATGGCTAATAGTAAATCATCTGCTTCGTCTTCTTCCAGTTCTAAGTCAGCATCACGAGTAATGCGGAAAGGGTGACATTCAATAATTTTCATCCCTGGAAACAGGTATTCTAGATTGTGGGCGATCGCCTGTTCTAAAGGTACACCGACCCAATGAACGACTTTGCCATTATCCTCATTTCTTAACTCTGACGGTAAAGGGATAAATCTTGGTAAAACTTTAGGAACTTTGACTCTCGCAAAAAATTCTTCCCCTTTTTCCGGGTTTTTGACCACAACTGCTAAATTTAAGCTGAGATTAGAAATATAAGGAAAAGGATGACTAGGATCAACAGCTAGGGGAGTCAAGACCGGAAATATTTGTTCTTTAAAATATTCGTCTAAATAATTACGTTGTTGAACATTTAATTCAATGTAATCAAGAATATAAATACCATGATTAACTAATAGGGGTTGTAAAACTTTCTTAAACTGTTCATTATGTCTGGTGACTAAAGGGTTTAAAAGCAGTCTAATATCATCTAATTGTTTCTGCGGCGTGCGGCCATCGGGAGTTAATAAATTAACCTTTGCCTCTACCTGCTGTTTTAATGCAGCAACGCGCACCATAAAAAATTCATCTAAGTTAGAACTAAAAATAGCCAAAAATTTCAGGCGTTCTAATAGAGGTGTCCGTTCATCACAAGCCTCATGTAAGACTCTAGTGTTAAACTCTAACCAGCTTAACTCGCGGTTAATATAGTATTGCGTATCACTTAAATCAATAGTAGGGGTAATTTTTTTAGATTTTGGCATGGTTATTTAAAGACTAGTAGATTTCACGCAGCACAAGGTAGACAATCAGTTAACTTAATTAAGTTAATTACTATAGTAATTTTTGGTTAAGAAATATTTAACACTTTGGAAATATGTTTCAAGCAACCCGTCGCCGTCTTGCCCTTTGGTACACTGCTGTTACTGCTATCTTACTACTCTTGTTTGCCACTGGAGTATATTTATATGTCCGCAGCACCCTGGTAGAAAGAATTGACGATACCTTAAATCATGTAGTGGAAGTAGTAGAAAGATCCCTGGTGATTGAACCTGTTAACTTCCAAGCTAATAAATTGCGGGTAAATATAGAAGCCAGTTTTCGTAATAATGCGGATAACGGCGAAGATGACCGGATTGACCTAGAATGGTTTAGCCCCACCGGTGAATTACAGTGGTCTACTTTTTCTGAACCGTTGCATATTCCCATTCATGGTCATCGTATTGGTGAAACCGTGCGCTTAGTGGGAATGGGGGGATGGGGAGACTCAGAACTGTTATTAAGACAAGTTACCCATCGAGTAGAAATGGGAAGACAGGTTTTAGGATATCTGCGTGTTAGTCATCCTTGGTTTGAGGTTACTAAACCCAGTCGTCAGTTAATTTTTGATTTAGCTTTGGGTAGTGGTTTAATGGTGCTTTCAGTAGCTGCAAGTGGTTGGTTTCTTTCTGGTAAAGCGATGGAACCGGTGGGGGAGTCTTATCAACGTCTCAAGCAGTTTACCGCTGATGCTTCCCATGAACTGAGAAGTCCTATTGCTTTAATACAGACTAATGTCCAAGTGGCACTGGCTGATTTAGACTTAGAATCTAGTAATATTTCTGATTATCGTCAACAATTAAGGTTAATAGAAAGAATAACTCAGCGTTTGGGTAGATTAGTCAATGATTTATTATTTCTAGCACGACAAGATAGTGGAATTAGTCAAGATGTTTTTTCTTCTTGTCCCTTGGATGCTTTACTGATAGAAGTGGTGGAAGAACAACAAGTTTTAGCTAAAGAGAAAGCTATTACCCTCACTCTCAATTTAGTTGATCCTCCCTTAGAACTAGATCCAGAGTTACAAGAAAATTGGCTAACTTTAATAGGGAATTGGGATGAATTAGTGAGATTATTTACAAATTTAATTGGTAATGCTTTGCAATATACACCTACCCAGGGAAGTGTAGAGGTGGAATTACAGCGACTTGTAGGAATTCGTTACAGTGTTTCTTATTTACAAATTAAAATCAGTGATACGGGAGTTGGTATTCCTGGTGAGTCCTTACCTCAGTTATTTGACAGATTTTACCGTGTAGATCCAGCGCGTACCCATCAAGGTCGGGAAAGTCAGAAAATTACCACTGGTTCTGGTTTGGGTTTAGCGATCGCTCAAGCTATTGTAGAACATCATCAAGGTCAAATCCAAGTTGATAGTATTGTTGGGAAAGGTACTACTTTTACTGTGATTTTACCAGTTAGTTTTGACTAGGTAATAGGTAATAGGTAATAGGTAATAACTGCTATATATTCAACATTTGTTTCTTGAGGTAGAGGGAGACAAATATATTTACTTATTAGTCTGAATATAGTGCAACATGAAAAATAATAACTATAGGAAAATATGCCAATTGCGATTAGAAATGATATTACCTACACCTTACTAAAAAAAATCAAAGAAACTGGTGAAGGGATGCACGAGGTACATTTTCATCAAAATGATTTTCCCAGCCATAGAATTACAATATCTGATTTTTTGGGACATTTAGATTATTTAAACCAAAAGCATTATATTAATGCTGAGTTTACAGGTAATGCCTACGCAACGCAAGCAGATGTTCCTGATTTAGTTCATCCCCAAGAATTTGATTTGCGAATTGCTAATACTCTAGGCGCACCGGATGGACCTTTACCGCATTTAATAACTTTTAAAAAAGCGGAAATGACAGAAAAAGGACAAAAGCTATTAGAGAAATTAGAAGTTAATCCCCCAATCATTTCAGATGAGAAACAAACAATTGCTATTGCCGAAAAAGATTTACCTTTTTTAGAAAAAGTCATGGTTAAAAGTGGCTTATCAGATATTTTTGATGCCAGAGATTTAACGGAAGTTGTTTTTCGGGTCATGCGGGATTTAATGACTACGGAAGCTGCTGATAGAGTAGAAGCAGAACTACATGAAGCGGCAGAAATAAGTGAAGATAAATCTCTGCAATTAGAAATTGCTGATTTGTGGCATGATACTAACCCAATTGTATCATTTTTAAGCCGGATACGTCCACCTTTACAACCGAGAGGAATCTTTAGAGGAATTGATAGCGATCGCTTTTTATTCCGAGTCGCAAATGAAGGGGGAATGCCTAGTAATGTCAATGTAGAAAAGGTAATTAAAGCTGTATTTTCTGCCACAAAAAATGAACTATCAGCAGCAAGAATTCAAGAAATTTCTACTTGGTTACCTGATAAAATTCGCCAACTTTGGGAACAAGCATAAGCAGCTGATAGTTTCAGACAGAAATAAATCTAAAATATAAGATCAGATAACAGGAGAAAATATGATGATTTTTCACCAAAAAGCTCAAGTTTTGGGGATTATTTGTGGTGGTTTGTTGATGAGTTTACCAGCCATTTCTCAAGTAGCAATGGCTCAAAAAATTGTACAACCATTGACTCCTAAAGTTAATCCTTGTCCCGGTATTTTTTATGAAGAACCTCATAACTATCGGGTATTAGTTCCCGTTGGATGTCCTCCTAATGCTTTTACTTTACGCTTGATGGAATTAGGAATTATTCCTTTTATTATTACTCCGTTTCCAGATCAAAATAGATTCGGTGTTGGTGGTGAAGCACCTTCTCTGCTTAATCCCAATCCGAGTATTTTTAATGAACCACCTTATAATCAATTTGAACGTCTTGATCCACAAAGCAATTTACAATCAGCATTACCAACCCGTCCTCCTGTTACTTTATTACCACCCCCAGTAACAGCACAAAGACAAGATCCCATTACTAAAATTGCTTTAGCAAATGGCAAAGCAAATATTAAATTAATCAATAATACGAATGCAAAAATCTCTTATCAAGTAATTGGTGACACACCACCAAGAATTTTATCTGGTCAGTCAAATGTTACCCTACGAGATTTAAGTACACCAGCGACGGTGACATTTCAAAGGGAAGATGGGGGACTGTTGATGGTGACACCTGAACCTGCTTCAGAAATAGGAAGTTTAGAGGTGAGATTACAGGAAACTACAGATATTAACCAGGATAGAAATGCTATGAGAATTCAGAGTAATGGTTCAGTGTTTTTGAATTAATCCCAGCAGCAGTTAAATAGTAATGATAATGAATGATCAACAAAAAAAAGGGGGATAATTCAAGATTGTCCCCTTTTATATATGTGAATAATTTATAATCGCTCATTGAAATTTGTAATTACAAACTACAAATTGTCGTCTATGGGATCTGAAGATTGTTCCGTTATCGGTACTGGAGTAAATGATGGCGTAGGTAGTAAGTCCGGGGTTGCTACGGGTGCTGGTGGTGGCATCAAAAATCTTTTCCAAGTTCGGATTTGTTGTTGAGCATCTGTATAAGCTGAACTACCACGAGGAACTAACCTAGCTGTCTCAATACCTCTAGTAATATCAGATGTGCTTTGAGAAATTGCTATTTGTAAGATTTGCTGACTCCATTGATCAATTGCTACGTTGACATCCATGCGGAGGATGTTACGGCTAGATACTTGATCAGCTAACCGGATGGCTTCTACTAAAGCTTCTGGTGTACCAGTAACGGCTACTTGTCTAGCTTTTCTCCAGTTGTCTCTAGCACGAATTTGTTCTTGCCAAGAATCAATATCTGTTTGTGCTTCACCTGCGAGCGCCCTGCCAGAATTGGCTAATCTTCGAGCTTTACTAATTGCGGTATTCAAATCTCCACTAGATGCGGCCATCCTAGCTTCGTCTAGGTAAGGTTGGTCTTGGATGCGTTGTATTTGCGCTGTCCAGTTCTTAATTTTTTTCTGTGCTGCTGGATATAATGCACGACCAGAGCGGATTTGACTGGCTTCGGCGATCGCTGCTTGTAGGGAGACGGGATCTACTAAGAGAGCCATTTGTTCAGCCCGGTCTAAAAAAGGTTGATCTTCTATAGATTCTACCTGTGAACGCCAGCGGCTCATTTCTGTTCTAGCTTCTTGAGCGCGGGGGTTATTGTTGGGAATCATTTGGGCTTCGGAAATAGCCGCATTTAAATAATTTATTGTACCTTGACTAGCTAGATTTCTAGCTTTATCTAAGCGAGAAACATCTTCAATTTCTATTTGCCAACGACTAATTAATTCCTGTGCTTGATTGTATATTTCCCTAGAAGCGTCTATTTGTTGAGCTTGGGAAATGGCTACTTCTAAACCAGTAACTGTACCTACCCAAGCACTGCGTTTTGCTTCACCCAAAACAATGAAATCATCAATTTCTGATTGTAATGACGGAATTGAGGGAATTTGTCTAGCTATTTCTAAAGCTCTATCGGCATCTCGTCGTTTCATTCTCGCTTCGGCCAAGTCCAGGATTTTGCGGCCAAAATCAGGAATCAACTCTTGGGCTTTTTGATGTAGATAACTATTGGAACTAATGGAGTTGGCTAATTTAATCGCTTCTAGTAAGTTATCTACTGAACGTCTTCTAGCTAAACTTTCAGCTTGATCAAGTTTATCGCCATCTTCCCTGGCTGTGACAATAATATTATTTAGTTCATCATATTTTGTTGTTGACCAATATCTATTATTGACCCGTAAAAGTTTGGCTGAGAGCATAAAAGCTGATTGCCAACGTCTTTCTTGTAGTTCTGTTTCTGATTTCTGGTAAATTTCCTCTGCTTTTGACCAGATGGATTGCCATTTGGTAATTTGCTCTTCGACTATGCTGCGAGCTTCTAGGTTTTCAGGAATTTGTCTAGCAGTAGCGATCGCCTCATCCAAGTTCCCAGATTGAAAACTCTGATCGGCTAACTGGAGAATATCCCTAGACCACTCTTCCAGCAAATCATTAATCTGCCCTCTGAGTGGGTGATCCTTGGGTAAATCTCGGACTAAGGCGATCGCTTGCAGTAAATCATTGACATTTTGCTTAGAAGCCGCTAGGGAAGCACAATGTAACCTCACTGAAGCACTGGCTAACGGCCAAAATATTTGTGGACAATTGGGTGCTGATGGTAGTTTGAGCAGCATAGACATAGAAATAAATCCTATGCCACTAGGAACTACAGTTAATACTATTGACCACAATACCCAACTTTTCATCCAACGAGGCAATTTTTCAACTATACCGTTGATGTTAAATTTTGGCTCTGAGTGATTTGTGGGCAAGGTTTCTGAATTTTTATCTTGTTGTTGCGTCACTGATTTTAAGTTGTAACCAGTAGCTGGGACACCAGATGATTGAGTTGTCCCGACTTCTGGAGTTCGGGATAATTGTGTACTTTGATCCGGCTTTCTAGCTCTGGTTGGAGACCAATTATTTGAAATATCCCGTTCTGTCATCTCACACACCAAAGTAATTAAATAGGAATTTAGGTCAAACTGAGAATTCCATTTTTGCCATACTAACTTGCTTTTCGGTCATTAAAAAGCTATTTTTTTCATAATCTATCCCCATAGATATCATTTGCAACTAAAAAAATTAGTATTTTTCTATACTTGACTAGATGATGATGCTTCCGTTCGTAAATCCACAATTAGTTGATTCAAGTGTTCACTATTAGCTTGGTAAACATTGCCACAAAAATCACAAGTTGCCTCTGCACCATCATCTTTGATCATCATATCTTCTAGTTCTGCTTCCCCTAATATTTTCAATGCTCCCAAAACTTTTTCAAAGGAACAACCACAATGAAAGCGCAACATTTGAGTGTCTGAGAAAATGCTTAATTCCATATCTCCTAAAAGATCATGAAAAATTTCCGGTAAGGTTTTCCCAGCTTGTAATAATGGCGTAAACCCCGATAAAGCAGAAACCCGTGATTCTAATGTGGCGACTAAGGCTTCATCTCTGGCAGCTTTTGGTAAAACTTGTATGAGTATCCCTCCAGCAGCAGTCACACCTTCTGATCCTACAAATACACCCAAAACTAAAGCTGAAGGTGTTTGCTCTGAACTTACCAGATAATGAGCTATATCGTCACCAATTTCTCCAGAAACTAATTGAACCGTACTAGAGTAAGGATATCCATAACCAATGTCTCTGACAACGTAGAGGTAGCCGTTACCCACAGCACCACCAACATCTAGTTTACCTTTGGCATTGGGAGGTAGTTCTACGGATGGATTTTGTACATAACCTCTAACTGTACCATCCAAACCTGCGTCTACTAATATACCACCCAGTGGTCCATCCCCTTTGACTCGCACATTCACCCTAGAACCATGACGTTTCATGCTGGAAGCCATTAGTAACCCTGCGGACATTGTTCTTCCCAATGCTGCTGTGGCTACGTAAGATAGCTTATGGCGCACCCGTGCTTCTTCGGTTAAACGTGTGGTTAATACTCCCACCGCTCTAATTCCTCCACCGGCTGCTGTCGCTCTAATTAGTTGATCTGCCATGAAAAACCTTACAATTCTTAACAAGATACTTTTATATTGTAAGTTCTCTGGGGGCAGGTGACAGGTGCTACGCCACGGTGACAGTTAAAGAACCAATTACAAACTAATTATGCTAGGTACTTTTCAACAAAGCCAAATCAGAATTGAAATTGCAGCATCCGCTGATGCTATTCACGATAGTTTATTAATTCCTACACAGCTACAAAAATGGTTAGTCGGACAAAGTTTTTCTTTGGGAATGCCGGAGAAATTAACATCAGGATTTGATTTTACTACTTATACAGGTTTAGTTCCCATTCACCATCATGTAGATGTGGCAAGAAATAATTGTTTGCGGTTAATTCTCAGTGGGGGAATTGATGGTTTTCATGAGTGGTATTGGGGTGATGGTTGGGTACAGTCCCGGTTGGAAGGGATATCAATGTTACCTTTGGATTTAGGTCAGACTGCGAGTTTGTTAAGTTTGAGAGAGTTTTTAACGGGTAAGAAGGGATAAGAATTTTTTGCCCGCAAAAACGCAAAGGTTTAAAGTTTATTTTTGGGGTGTGTTCAAGATGCGGAGGTTTTTTGGATGCACCTTGTTATTTTTTGTTAGGTAATTTGTTTATGGAGTCAATGATGATGTTTTCTTCTCCTTTGGTTTTACAAATGCCTGCTTCTATGACTGATGATCAATTTTTTGAGTTTTGTCAGTTAAATGGTGATTTGAAGATTGAAAGAAATAAGTTTGGGGAAATTTCTATTATGCCACCTACGGGTTCGGAAACAGGAAATCGTAATTTTAATCTTGCTGGACAGTTATATGTTTGGTCTGAAAAAGATGGGACGGGAATTTGTTTTGATTCTAGTACAGGTTTTAAACTTTCTACTGGTGCAGAACGTTCTCCTGATGCTAGTTGGATAAAGTTAGAAAGATGGAATGGTTTGACACCGGAACAGCAGAAAAGGTTTGCTCCTATTTGTCCTGATTTTTTAATTGAGTTACGTTCTGCTACTGATAGTTTACAATCTTTAAAGGATAAGATGAATGAATATATGCAAGAACCTGGTATACAGTTGGGGTTGTTAATTGACCGTCAAAATCGGCAGGTTTATGTTTATCGTTCTGGGGAAGTTGAGGAATGTTTGGAAAGTCCTGATGTTGTTAATTGTGATTCTATTTTACCTGGATTTGTTTTGCAGATGGGGAAGATTTGGTAGGTATGATATTAAGAACATGGGTAAGCTGTTATGCAGCAGTTCAGTTCTTCAAGGGTCATCGGCATATTTGTCTTTCCAATATCAATTTAGAATTTTATTCCTAGTTGTCCATTAAAACCACGTATAGAATGATATCCAGCACCGAGAAAAATATTTTTAGTGGCGTTTGCGTGGACACCACCAGAAAAAGCAACTCCCTTATCTTCTGAATAGTAACCCACTCCCACATAAGGGGAAATTACAGGTAATTTGAGAAATTTTAAGATGTCTGCACCTGTAGCACCATCTTCACCTGTTCCCACTTCAAAACCTAAACTTAATGCTTTGGCACCTACAGCATAAGTAACATCACCATCTTTTCCACCTACAGAAACCCAAGGTTGAGGTATAATTTGTGCTGATGCTTGACTGGGATTGAATAATACTAAAAAACCCAAGGATGTGATTAGTGTTTTGATAATAACTGATGATTTCATTTGTTTTTCTGGATATTAAGTTTGTCTACTTTTGAAAAGTTATTCCCTATTTAAAAATCTCACGCAAAACCGCAAAGATACAAAGTCAGAAAGGAAGAGAATGATTAGGTGTGATCTAATTCCATGAAAACTACTTTGAATATACAACAATTTATGAGACGTATTTTCATAGTATTGGTAAAATTCGCCGAATTTATAGACAAATATAGTCATCTCTAGTCATTAATCACACAGAAGTCAGCTAAAATCACTTATACAGCTTTTCTTGTGCAAAGGGAACTGAGCAAGAATTTTGTGCATTATCAGATCTAAGATATGTTAGTATATATGGGCGAATATTCATAGAAACTAGCTAGTGTATGCAAGTAGTCGAGCGGCATATCATTCAAAGAAATCATCCCCATTATCAGGAGATTGATAAATTATGTTTTGCTGCCAAAAACCTCTACAATTATGCTAACTTTCACATTCGCCAAAGTTTCATCTTTGCTCAAAAATATCTTGACTACAATTGTTTAGCAAAACAATTAAAAGGGACAGAACCATACCAGGCCTTACCAGCCAAAGTAGCCCAACAAGTATTATTAGGACTACATCGCAACTGGTTAAGTTTTTTTGCAGCAATTAAAGCTTATGCAGAAGATAAATCCAAATTTTTAGGTAGACCCAAATTACCTAAATATAAACACAAAGAAAAAGGTAGACATTTATTAGTTTATACAGCCCAAGCAGTGAGTAAACCCAAAATGAAATCTGGGTTGATTCATCTGTCACAAACACAGATTCACATTCCTACAAAAGTAGATTATTGTTATCTAAATCAAGTAAGAATTGTCCCCAAGATTGACCATTATGTAGTAGAAGTTGTCTATGAAAAAGAGGAAACAGATTATGGTTTAGACAGTAATGCTATAGCAGCGATTGATTTAGGCATAGATAATCTAGCAACCTTAACATCAAACCAGCCGGGATTTACACCAGTTCTGGTTTCCGGGCGGATTATCAAATCAATTAATCGTTATTATAATCAAAGAAAAGCCAATTTACAATCTTTACTACCTGCACATCAAAAGACCTCTAAACGATTACAAAGTTTAACTAAAAAACGGAATTTTCGAGTAGATGATTATCTGCATAAAGCCAGTCGCTTAATTATTAACCATTTAGTCAAGTGTGGGATTGGGACTTTAGTAATAGGTCAAAATTCCTTGTGGAAACAGAATGGGAATTTGGGCAGTAGAAATAATCAAAACTTTGTTTGTATTCCCCATACTCGATTTGTACAGCAGTTGAGTTATAAAGCGAAATTAGTGGGGATAAATGTATTGGTTTCTGAGGAGTCTTACACTTCTGTAGCTTCTTTTTTAGACCAAGATGTGATTCCTACTTATGGCAAAGTTGACTCGAAAGAAGTTAAATTTAGTGGTCGCAGAATCAAAAGTAAACTTTATAGAGCAGGTAATGGTTTATTCATTCATGCTGATGTCAATGGTAGTTTGAATATTTTACGAAAAGTAGTCCCGACAGCTTTTAGTCTAGGGATAGGGGGCGTTGTAGTTCGCCCCGTCGGGGTTATTCCCGGCCAACGAAAGGCATGAGATATTTGTCTATGTTTTTTGGAACTATAGAACCCATTTGGGATCTATCTAACCAGTGGCTAGTCTTTTAAGCATGAGGCGCGCCAAACAAAGATTAATCTTGGTGGTGGCATGATCCAAAGTGCGCTCAAAATTTTTGACTAGACTTTTACAGCGTTCCATCCAAGAGTTGGTTCTTTCTATGACCCATCTGGCTTTAACTAGCACAAAGCCTGTTTTTCCCTCTTTCTACTTTTGAGTTTTTGAAGGTTTTGGTGATAACTGGAACTTAATCTTGGTCATAATAGCCGGATCAACTTTCTTCATAACTTAATTAGTAACTAAATTTAATTATCTATATAACCTCCTGCGTAGGTAATAACGCACATTTGTCTATAGGATTTATGAATACCAAAAGCAACACCAGCTACTTTAAAATCAGGGTTAAAAATATTAGTTCTATGACCCCGTGAAGGTACACCATCATCAATAATTAATTGCATGATAATATCTTGGGCAGTATTAGAACCATAACTAATATTTTCTGCTGCTGTTTTTTGCCATTGACCATAACGATTAATACGAGTAAAAGGGGTACTACCATCACTACCATTATGACCTGTAACACCTTTTGGTCCTTGATCTTTAACGTGGTCTTTTGCACCTAAAGACATTCCTTTAGAGGTAGTTAAAGCACCTACAGGACGGACTGATTTTAAAAAAGCGATCGCCTCATCAACAGGTTTTACTCCTTCTTGAGTAATTAAATAAGTATTACGAGATAATTTGACTTTATTCCCCTGAAAACGCCGACGATAGTTTTCTAAAATCGGTATATAGGATTTAGGATTAGTTCTAATTTTGTTAGTTTCGTTGATGATTTGTTGTTCTAGAGGTGAAAGGTAATTAGCTTGTGCTAATAGTTGAGAAGAATCAGATTTTAATATTTCTGGTTTTGGTTCTTCTATTGATTGTTTAGATTGTAGAATTTGGTGAGAAAAACCACCTACTAAGGTGATAGGTAGTAATAACCAAAATTTAAAATTACTCATTAATTACCTCTGTGATTTTTTAAAGTGGGAAAATCCAGATCCCCGACTTCTCAAATGAGATAAGAAAGAAACCGGGGATGTTCTGATATGGCTAGATATTATTTATCTACAGTGAGGATACCCTCAATTTCTGATAACTTCACCAGACCGGACACATTTTTACCATTAATAATGAAAGAAGGTGTTCCAGAAAGTCCCAGTGTGTTAGCTAGTTGGATATCTTTTTGAATTGCTGTATCTGCTAAATTGCGGTCACGTTTAAATTGTTCTAAATCTAAATTCAAGTTTTTAGCAATATCTAAATATAAACTTTCTCCCAGCTTTTCTTGATTTGCAAATAAAGCATCATGATATTGCCAAAATTTACCTTGTTGTTCTGCTGCATAAGCTGCTTTGGCTGCGGGTAAAGCTTGGTCATGAATTTGAACAAGGGGGAAATTTTTATAAACTAAGGTAAGTTGATTGGGATATTTTGCTAACAAGCTTTTGAGGGTTTTTTGTGCTTCGGCACAATAGGGACATTCAAAGTCAGAAAACTCTAATAGCACAGTTTGAAATTGCTTTGCACCTGTGGTAGGAGAATCACCAATTATAGCTTGAGGATTGCGTCTTAAATCTTGTAAAAAACTTTGTCTTTTTTGTTGAACTTTTTGTTGCTGTTCTTGTTGATATACTTGCACACTTTCGATGATTGCTTTAGGATTTTGACGGATAATTTCTAATACTTGTTGTTCTAATTTGGGGTCAATTTTGATGTCAGCTTGGGCTGGAAATGACCAGCTAAGAAATAAACAAATTAAGCTGATAGTTACCCAGATTTGCAGATTTTTAAAAATTATCAACATGAGAAAATACCCGATAAATACCTTACCTAGATTACTTGAAAGTGGTGACTGTGATTACAATTTGCCAAAAAATTTTACATTGGTGGTAATATTATCAATATTTGTGTTGTTTGTAGATATTATGAGTTAAATTTTTATAAAGTTCTAGATTAGAAAAACGTTATCATAAACAATGCACACAGACACAATATTTTATCAAATCTTCCTCACCTTCCACACTTTATTATTTGAATTACTCGGAGAACCTACAGAAAATGCAGTAGGTTATGAATTTACCTCTGTAGAAGTCAAAGAAAAAGCCTTCCGATTTGATGGAATATTCATGCCAGATAATGTGGAAAAACCCATTTATTTTGTTGAGGTACAATTTCAAAACAAACCAGAATTTTACTGGAAATTGATTACAGAAATCAACATTTATCTCAATCAATATAAACCCAAACAAGATTGGCAAGCTGTAGCTTTATTTGCAAAACGTAGTTTGGATGTGGCAGAATTGACTAATTACCAACAAGAATTGGTTAATAATGGTCGCATCAAACGAATTTATTTAGATGAAATACCATCAGGTTCAATTGGGATGGGGTTAATTGAATTAATTGTCAGTAAAGAAAATCAGGCACCAGAATTAGTCAAAAACTTGATGAACAGAACCAAAACAGAAATTGCCAACAACACAGAAAGAGAAGGTATCATAGATTTATTGGAAACTGTATTGCTGTCCAAGTTTTCACAATTAACCCGTCAGGAGATAGAAGTGATGTTTTTAGTCAATGATATTAAACAAACTAAGGTATATCAAGAAGCGAAGCAAGAAGAAGCAACGAATTTACTTTTGCGTCAGTTATCCAAGCGGTTTGGAAAATTGACAGATAGTTATATCCAAACCATTAGCAATTTGACAATAGAACAGTTAGAAGACTTGGGAGAAGCATTGTTAGATTTTGGGAATATTAATGATTTAGATGAGTGGTTAAAATCCCAAACCTAAAAACTAAATTTAGGTTGGTAAATTTGGGACTTGTAATAAATCTAAACCTCTCTCAAATATTTCATCAATGGGCAACATTTCCCCAGCAGTAGTCATGAATTTATGATCTTTTGTTGCCCTAATTTTTGAACCATCATCTAAACAATATTCATATAATTCTTGGACTCCCCGATGATGCCATTGGGCTATCGGTTGAGTATAAATATTACCATTTTTATCTACGCTAAATACATTACATTCTATCTGCTTTTCGACAATTTCCCCAATGGGTAAAAAGCCATATTCCACTGTTAAAATTTCAGTTTCATAACTTAAACAATATTCGGCAAACTTTAACATATCCGCAAATAGTTGTTCTGCTACTTGCTTTTTCACTCCATTTTTGGTTGACCCATCAATAAACTTTTCTTTTTGTTTCTCCATCTCTGCGACTTTCTTTTTACCCATCGCACGACGCAGTAAGTCGGCTTGTCCTAAAGAATAACCTGCCATATCTTGAGCAATTTTCATAATTTGCTCTTGATACACCATAATTCCATAGGTTTCATTTAATATCGGTTCTAAAATTCCTGTGTCATATTCAATTTCTTCTCTACCATGTTTACGGTTAATAAACTTAGGAATTAGTCCCGCATCTAATGGACCAGGACGGTACAATGCTAAAATAGAAGAAATATCTTCAATGTTAGAAGGTTTCAAATCTCTAACTATTTGCTTCATTCCAGAAGACTCTAACTGAAATACTCCTTCTAAATCGCCTGATTCTAATAGTGAATAAGCTTTTTGTACTTCTTTAGGTAGTGTACTATGTTGCCCTTTGGCTAATATATGTTGTGCTTTTCTTTCTTGTCCAGTAATTTCATCAGGGTCTATTTTATAACCTTTACTTTCTTCAATTAAATCAATGGTTTTTTGAATTAAAGTCAGGTTTCTTAATCCTAAAAAGTCCATTTTTAATAACCCCAATGATTCTAAATCTTCCATAAAATATTGGGTAATTACTGAACCATCATTATTGCGTTGTAAAGGGACAATTTCATCTAATGGTACTGCGGAAATAACTACACCTGCGGCATGAACACCAAAAGTTTTGTTAGTTCCTTCTATGCGCATGGCCATATCTATCCAATGGCGAACATTGGCATCATTATCATATCTGGCTTTAAATTCCGGTTCTGGGGTGTCATCGGAAATCATTACTTTTAATTTTGTTGGTTTTCCCCTGACTACCGGAATCATTTTTGCCATTTTATCCGATTCGCTGTAAGGAACATCTAATACTCTGGCGACATCTTTTAAGACTGCTTTTGATGTTAATCTGTTAAAAGTAATAATTTGGGCGACTCTATCAGCCCCATATTTCTTAGTTACATATTCAATTACTTGATCTCGTTTTTCAATACAAAAGTCTGTATCAATATCAGGCATTGATTTCCGTTCTGGGTTCAAAAATCTTTCAAATAATAAGCCATGATGAACGGGATCAATGTTTGTAATTTTCATGGCATAAGCTACTAATGAACCTGCCGCAGAACCCCGACCGGGACCGACGGGAATGTTATTATCTCTGGCAAATTTGATGTAATCCCACACTACTAAAAAGTAGGTAGAAAAACCCATTTTTTGCAACATTTTTAATTCATATTCTAATCTTTCTTTGTAGACTTGTTCTACTTCGTTGCGAGATTTACGGTTTAATCTTTCTAGTAAACCTTGCCATGCTACTTCTTCGGCGTAGGTATCAGGGGTATGACCGGAAGGGATGTCGGGAGTAGGGATTTTGGGATCATCCATGATGTGATAAGGTTCGACTTTATCGGCTACTTCAACTGTTGTGGCGATCGCCTCTTCTATGACATCATCAGGTAAATGATCCCGAAATAGTAGTTTCATTTCTGCGGCTGATTTGAGATATTCAGTACCGCTATATCGCATTCTTTTATCTTCAGTAATTAGCTTACTGGTTTGAATACAAAGTAAGGCATCGTGTGCTTCAACATCAAAACAAGAAATATAATGGGAGTCGTTAGTGGCAATAAATTTAATGCCTAATTCACGGGCAATTTTGACAATTTCTACATTCACAATTCTGTCTTCTTGTGAACCATGATCTTGAATTTCTAAATAAAAATCTTCACCAAATACTTCTTTGTACCATTTGGCAATTCTTCTCGCTATTTCTGGTCTATTACTAAGTATGGCTTGGGGAATTTCTCCTCCTAAACAAGCGCTGGTGACTATTAAACCTTCATGATATTGTTTGAGTAAATCTTTATTAATACATGGTCGAGCAAATATGCCTTTTCCCTGAAATCCTTGCAAATGCGAAATAGTGGTGAGTTTTACTAAGTTTTTATAACCTTTAGTATTTTTAGCTAAGACAACTTGATGATATTTAGGACGCTTGCGGTCTTGTTTCTCAATGTCACCATTGAGGATATACATTTCATTACCAATAATTGGCTTAATGGTTTTACTACGACAAATTTTAATTAATTCTACAGCACCATACATGACACCATGATCTGTTAAGGCGATCGCTTGCATATCTAATGATATTGCTTGATCTACTAATTCTGGTAACTGACTAGCACCATCTAATAGACTATAATCACTGTGAATGTGCAAAGGTACAAAAGACATAAGTAATTAAAAATTAAAGCTAAAAAATTTAAAACCTAAAAATACTCTAGCAACTTAGTAGTTCTAAGATACTAAAAATTATGGGAACTTTCCCAAGAGAATATTTGAGTGTAGCATAATCAGGAATCATTTAGTAGGGGTTTAGTAGGGGTTTAGCAGTGCTAAACCCTTACAAGAGTTGGAAGCGGGAACAAAAACAAATATTTTCTATTCCCTATCAATTAAGACTGTTGATGGCCTCTAGCATCAGAATGTTGAATCCAGCATCTTTCTAAAAGCTGAATTCTCCAGACTTGCTCAAATCTACGAGGATTCAAAATTAATTTAGTATCACTACTAAATAGGGGTTGGTTCAAATAATCCCACAGAGGAAATTTAATTTTTGTGTGGTTGGAGGTCATGGAATGAAGAAAATATTATAAAATTGCCTGGGCAGTAGTTGGTCTTTTATTTAAAACGTTTATATAATAAATAAGTTCCTACTACTAACACCTTTATCATTCAAGACTAATCCAGTATTTTCGGAATGTCTCCGTAATTATTGCCTAACTTAAAAAAATTTTACTTTGCATCTGTTGATTAAACTGTAACTGAAGCTAAAACTTGACGCTGATAAGAGTTTTGTAAAGGTGGCACGCTAAAGAGAAAATTTTGATATGCCATAGACATTTGTCTAGCGATTTCATCAATAGGAACACTACCAGGACTTGTTCCTAAACCGGGAATAGCGACTATATTAATTTGCTTATGTAAACAATTACAATAATATCTATTATGTTGACGAATAGCTAATAAAGTAGACCATAGAGCTTGATAAACATGATCATTGCCAGCTATGGAAATTTGCATTCTTAAAGTGGGAACATGAGCTATAAAAGGATGTAAAGGATGATTTGTTTCGACAATTAATGATGTACCTATGGGTTGATCTCCTAAATATTCTGCTTGAATACGATTTTGTATAACCTGTTCAACATCGTGACCAAAAAATTCTAAGATAGCTGTATCAGTCTTATTTGTGGCTGATTTTAATGAACTGGCCGCAGTGACTATACAATCAAAAAAAGGCAATTTGTCAAAAGTTCCATGAATGATTTCTACGTTGGGTAAACCTTCAAAGTAGTCAGCAAAGGTTCTACATAAAAAGTTTTTGGTGTCTAATAAAATTAGTTTTAATGGGATGTCATAACCCCAGGTTTTACAGGTATCTCTATTCGTGATTTTGGTTTTATAATTTGATTTATTAATTAGAAAAAGTAGATGAGAATTTAAAATATTATAAATATGATCAATGTTTTTAGTAATATCATTAACTTTCTTTTCTGTTAATCCCTCATGAGTGTTAATTTCATCAACTAATCTTTTAATTACATCATAAATTTCTAGGAATAATGTCTGTAAAGATTGATCAGCAATAATTGGATAATGCAGTAATTTTAAACAGTCTTCTAAATAATAGACAATTTTCTGCATTCTTGTAAATCCTAACATTGCCGAGCCTCCTTTCATACTAAAGGTAGCTCGGAACATAGCATCTAATTCTTCTTGATTATTAATTGTATTTTGTAAATCAGATAAACCTGTGTAGATGGTCTGGAGATGCTCCTGTGACTCGGTGATAAAATAACCGATGATTTTTTTAAACTCTTGGGGGTTCATAGCTTTAACCTTGATCTGAATATTAAGTTATTAGTTAAAGGCTTTAATAAAAATTCATTTTAGACAATGAGTTTCAATTTATACATTTTTAAAGTTATGAAAGGTTCAATTAATATTTACCATATATTAGATTACCCACTTTTCACTTAATTTATATCTTCAGCCAAAATTAAACTCATATTCATTACATTGCTTTGTTGATTCATCTAACCTATGTATGGGCGATTTTCTGTGCATAAATACAATACTATATTTACAATTGTTGAGATTAACATATAACTAAACATTCTATCAATCATGCTTCTATAAATACGGTTCAGATTTTAGCATCTGAATTATGGTCAAATGTGATTATCTACTTATATATTCGTGGTAATTTGAAGACATGATACACCAATTTTCATAATAACTAGTTTATAAAACACTTGACAGTGAGTATTACGTATGAGTATATTCAAGTAAGTGATGAGTAACCACTAAGTCAAATTCTGCTGGTGAGTCTAACTTTTCTAAGTATATTAGAAATACAAATGTTATATCGAAATAATACTAAAAGAATAATGATTTTACGTCGTTCATGAAATCTATATTCAAATGAACACAACAAAGCCTCAACTAGAAATTACTGCATCTAGACAATTTGTACCTTGGCTATATGAACAACATCTCAGCCTTGTATTTACGACTTACCAAGCCGGTAAAGTATTTTTCATCGGCTTAGAACCAACTGGTAAACTAGCCATATTCGAGCGCACCCTAGACAGGTGTATGGGCTTATACGCCACAGGCAACAGCCTCTATATTAGCACCCTTTATCAACTGTGGCGATTTGAAAACACCCTCGCACCAGGGGAAATCCACAATAATCATGATGCCATCTATTTGCCCCAAGTTGGTTACATCACAGGGGACTTAGATATTCACGATATTGTCGTTGATGACAAGCAACAAATAGTTTTTGCTAACACCCTATTTAGCTGTTTAGCCACCGTCAGCCAAACCCATAGTTTTGTCCCAGTTTGGCAACCACCATTCATCTCTAAACTCGCAGCAGAGGATAGATGTCACCTCAACGGCTTGGCATTAAAAGATGGCAAACCTAAATACGTCAGCGTCATTAGTCAGTCGGATGTTAACGAGGGCTGGCGACAAAAGCGGGTAGGAGGCGGTTGCATCATAGATATTGACAGTAACGAAATAGTCCTAGCAGGGCTATCCATGCCCCATTCTCCCCGGTGGTATCAAGACAAATTGTGGTTACTCAATTCTGGTACAGGGGAATTTGGTTATGCAGATTTACAAACAGGAAAATTTCAAGCCATAACCTTTTGTCCAGGCTATCAAAGAGGACTGGCATTTCATCACAACTTTGCCATTGTAGGTATTTCCGAATCTCGTCATACCAAAACCCTCAGCGGCTTACCTCTAGATGACAAGTTGATGGACAAAGATACTGCGGCTAGGTGCGGTTTGTTGGTTATAGACCTAAAAACAGGGGATATCGTTCACTCTCTCAACATCGAAGGCGTAGTTAACGAATTGTATGACATAGCAGTATTACCACAAATTCGTCGTCCGATGGCGATCGGTTTTCGCAGTGACGAAATTAGACGAGTAATTACCATTGGCAACAATGATACTTTTTAGACTAAAAATTAAGGATAATCACGACAAAAACAACCAAAAACATGACAAATTCAACATTCAATCTCTCTGACCTCAACGGCAGCAACGGCTTCGCTATTAACGGCATTAATGCCTTTGACTACTCAGGTTTTTCAGTCAGCAGTGCAGGAGACTTCAACGGCGACGGCTTTGATGACTTGATTATTGGGGCTTCACGTGCCGACCCCAATGGTAATGCTTCAGGACAGAGCTATGTAGTGTTTGGCAGTAGCATTCCCTTCAGTTCCAGTCTCGAACTCTCCACACTCAATGGCAGCAACGGCTTCGCTATTAACGGCATTAATGCGGATGACTATTCAGGCAATTCAGTCAGCAGTGCGGGGGATATCAACGGCGACGGCTTTGATGACCTGATTATTGGGGCATATCGTGCCGACCCCAACGGTAATAGTTCAGGGCAGAGCTACGTAGTGTTTGGCAGCCGTAGTGGCTTCAGTTCTAGGCTCAACCTCTCCACCCTCAACGGCAGCAACGGCTTTGCTATTAATGGCATTAATCCCTATGACCTTTCAGGCTGGTCTGTCAGCAGTGCGGGGGACATCAACGGCGACGGCTTAGATGACCTGATTATTGGGGCATATCGTGCTGACCCCAACGGTAATAGTTCAGGGCAGAGCTACGTAGTGTTTGGCAGCCGTAGTGGCTTCAGTTCTAGGCTCAACCTCTCCACCCTCAATGGCAGCAACGGCTTTGCTATTAATGGCATTAATCCCTATGACCTTTCAGGCTGGTCTGTCAGCAGTGCGGGGGACATCAACGGCGACGGCTTGGATGACCTGATTATTGGGGCTAGAAATGCCGACCCTAACGGCGTACGTTCAGGGCAGAGCTACGTAGTGTTTGGCAGCCGTAGTGGCTTCAGTTCTAGGCTCAACCTCTCCACCCTCAATGGCAGCAACGGCTTCGCTACTAACGGCATTAATGCGGATGACTATTCAGGCAATTCAGTCAGCAGTGCGGGGGATATCAACGGCGACGGCTTTGATGACCTGATTATTGGGGCATATCGTGCCGACCCTAACGGTAATAGTTCAGGGCAGAGCTACGTAGTGTTTGGCAGCAGCAATGGCTTCAGTTCCTCGTTCAACCTCTCCACCCTTAACGGTAGCAACGGCTTCGCTATTAACGGCATTAATGCGGGTGACATTTCAGGCTGGTCTGTCAGCAGTGCGGGGGATATCAACGGCGACGGCTTTGATGACCTGATTATTGGAGCAAGATTTGCCTCCCCCAATGGTGGCAATTCAGGACAGAGCTACGTAGTATTTGGCAGCAGCAGTGGCTTCAGTTCCTCCCTCAATCTCTCCACTCTCAACGGCAGCAATGGCTTTGCTATTAACGGCATTAATCTAGATGACCAAGCAGGTTGGTCTGTCAGCAGTGCTGGGGACATCAACGGCGACGGCTTTGATGACCTGATTATTGGGGCATACCGTGCAGACCCCAATGGTATTAGTTCAGGGCAGAGCTACGTGGTGTTTGGTAACGCGTCCCCCGTCCTCGACCTCAACGGCAGCAACGGCTTCGCTATTAACGGCATTAATGGGGGTGACTTCTCAGGTAGGTCAGTCAGCAGTGCGGGGGACATCAACGGCGACGGCTTCGATGACCTGATTATTGGGGCTTTTTTTGCCGACCCCAACGGCAGTACTTCAGGGCAGAGCTACGTAGTGTTTGGCAGCAGCAGTGGCTTCAGTTCCAGCCTCAACCTCTCCACCCTCAACGGCAGCAACGGCTTCGCTATTAACGGTATTAATGCGAATGACCGTTCAGGCAGGTCTGTCAGCAGTGCGGGGGACATCAACGGCGACGGCTTGGATGACCTGATTATTGGGGCATACGGTGCCGACCCCAACGGTATTAGTGAGTCAGGACAGAGCTATGTGGTGTTTGGCAGTAGCGGTGGCTTTAGTTCCACCCTCGAACTCTCCACTCTCAACGGCAGCAATGGCTTTACTATTAACGGCATTAATTTAGGTGACTTCTCAGGTAGGTCAGTCAGCAGTGCAGGAGACATCAACGGCGATGGCATTGATGACCTGATTCTTGGGGCACCAAATGCCTCCCCCAATGGTAGTGGTTCAGGACAGAGCTACGTGGTGTTTGGTAGCAGCAGTGGCTTTAGTTCCAACCTCAATCTCTCCACTCTTAACGGCAGTAATGGCTTCGCTATTAACGGCATTAATTTAGGTGACTTCTCAGGTAGGTCAGTCAGCAGTGCGGGGGACATCAACGGCGACGGCTTCGATGACCTGATTATTGGGGCTTTTTTTGCCGACCCCAACGGCAGTACTTCAGGGCAGAGCTATGTGGTATTTGGCAGTAGCAGTGGCTTTAGTTCCAGTCTTGAACTCTCCACTCTCAACGGCAGCAATGGCTTCGCTATTAACGGCATTAATGCGGATGACAGATCAGGCTATTCAGTCAGCAGTGCAGGAGACATCAACGGCGATGGCATTGATGACCTGATTCTTGGGGCACCAAATGCCTCCCCCAATGGTATTAGTGAGTCAGGACAGAGCTATGTGGTGTTTGGCAGTAGCGGTGGCTTTAGTTCCACCCTCGAACTCTCCACTCTCAACGGCAGCAATGGCTTTACTATTAACGGCATTAATTTAGGTGACTTCTCAGGTAGGTCAGTCAGCAGTGCAGGAGACATCAACGGCGATGGCATTGATGACCTGATTCTTGGGGCACCAAATGCCTCCCCCAATGGTAGTGGTTCAGGACAGAGCTACGTGGTGTTTGGTAGCAGCAGTGGCTTTAGTTCCAACCTCAATCTCTCCACTCTTAACGGCAGTAATGGCTTTGCTATTAACGGCATTAATCTGGATGACAGATCAGGCACTTCAGTCAGCGGTGCAGGAGACATCAACGGCGATGGCATTGATGACCTGATTCTTGGGGCAAGATATGCCTCCCCCAATGGTAGTCGTTCAGGGCAGAGCTACGTGGTGTTTGGTCGGGCTGGCATCGGCTCTAGTGGCGTTCTTGAACTTTCCCAACTATCTAGTATTGACACGGATGACATTGATTTCAATACTACTTTTAGTGGCCGTTCTGTCTTAGTTGTTGATACTGACTTGACTTTAGTAGACAGTAATTCAGCCAACCTAGTCGGGGCAACTGTTACTATTACCAACGTTTTAGATGGGGCTGATGAAATCCTTTCTGCCACTACCACAGGCAGCATTACCACTAGTTATAGCAATGGGGTTCTGACTCTGAGTGGAGCAGGTACGGTTGCCGAATATGAGCAAGTCCTCCGCACCATTACTTACAACAATACGGCGGCTTCTCCTGATACTACTACCCGGATAATTGAGTTTGTAGTTGATGACGGTGCTGCCCATTCCAATACTAGTGCGGTAGCAACGACGACTTTAAATATTGTCAACCTCAACAACCCACCCACAGCCGTCACTCTCAGCAATACTATTACTAGCTTGGTAGAAAATACTGATACTACCAGTAGGGTGAAAGTAGCAGATATTGCCGTGACTGATGATGGACTGGGGATAAATAATCTGAGTTTAACGGGTAATGATGCGAGTTTCTTTGAAGTTGACAGCAATGGCTTGTATGTCAAAGCTGGCACTGTGCTAGATTTTGAAACCAAGACTAGTTACAGCGTCAATGTTGAAGTAGATGATTTTACAGTAGGGACAACACCAGATGCCACCACTGCTTACACCTTGACTGTCACTGACGTTAACGAAGCACCTATTGTCAACACCCTTATTCCTAGTCAGTCAGTTGATAACAATAGCGTCTTTAACTTTACCCTTCCTAACACTATCTTCTCTGACCCAGAGGGTAATACTCTTACCTATAACGCATCAGGAACACCCAGTTGGTTGAGTTTTGACCCTGGTACTCAAACTTTCACTGGTACAGCAGACGGTATTGGTACAAACATTATTACTGTTACCGTCAATGATGGCAGCAACAGCACTAGCACTAACTTTGATCTGATTGTCAAAACTGCAAATACTGACACCACTGGTGACAGTGGTAACAATAGTATCTTTGGTACTGCTGCTAACGATAAGTTACAAGGGGGTGATGGCAATGATGAAATCAGAGGCAATGCCGGTAACGACAGACTTTATGGGGAAGGGGGTGATGATATTCTCTATGGTGGTCTCGGTACAGATTTCCTTTACGGAGATACACTGCTCTTGGGAGGTAATACTGGCAATGATATCTTTGCTGTTGAACCAGGTAACGGATTAGATATTGTCATTGATTTTACCGATGGTTTTGACAGATTAGGTTTGTCTGGAGGTTTAACTTTCGGCACTGGCAACGTTAGCACGGATGTGACTGTCTCAGCTTTGAATTCTCATACGCAGATATTCGATTCCAATGGTGTGGAGTTGATGAGGTTGATTAATGTTAATTCTACATTAATTGATGCCAGCGACTTTGTGACTATTTAGATTAGCTATTGTGGCTTTGTATAAGCCCTAATTTAATTACTTGAGGAGATTTTTTGATGTTATTCAACAATTTGCGTGATCGTTTTTTCCAGCTTTCACTATTGACTTTTGTGATGGGTTTCGGTGTTTCTCATCCCGCCAATGCCTTAGATTTTAACTTGACTTGGACTGGTACTGATGCTTTCGGTGCTGGTACATCTTCTTTGACGGGAACTTTTAGCGGTGTTGATTTGGACTCAGACGGAGTTCTGGAAGGGGGAAATTTATCTGGTGGTAATGAAGTGACAGCTTTTGATATCACTTTTAGCAATACTAATGAAGGTACACTAGCAACCTACAATCTTTCACAACTTTTAAGCTTTAACCCTAGCTTTAATTTCAATTACGATATTGCTAGTGGTAATGTTCTTCAATCAGGTAATGCTAATAGTTCTACTGGTTTCGCTATTGGTGATGGTGATTTGGGTTATCTACTAGATACTACGGCTGGTTCTGGTATTAGTTTTACGGATTTTAACAATTTTACTGCTAATGATCAATTCGGGACTCTTAGTGCTACCGCTGTACCTTTTGAGTTTTCACCGATGTTGAGTTTGGGTATTTTGGGTGCTGCTTTCGCTATTCGTAAAAGATACAGACAAGAGCAAGTTAAAACAAAAGCAATGTCACAAATCGAATAGGAACTAAGTCAGGAGGGCGAACGGCCGTTCGCCTAGACCTTGGCCTGGATTCAGGCAATTACAGCATTTCCCGGTGTTATGAGGTAGACAATTGGCGGGCAAGATGCCCGCACCACAAGAGTTTCAATATTCAATTGTGTACCTGATTAGCATGAAATCTGCTGTAACAGTTAATAATGTGTTCCTGTTTTGCGATGGTTGATAGCAGTCATCACATCAGGTTTAAGTAATTTACCGTTATCCACAGTTGCGTACACTACCCAATGATCCCCACATTCCAGTCTTTGACTGACAGAACATTCTAAATATGCAGCAGCATCAGTCAGCACTGCACAACCATTTTCTGCATCTAGGGTTGGGAAATTTGCAAACCTATCTTCACCAGGTGCAAAATTTTTACGGAAATGTTTCATGTAGTCTACATGAACACCTTCTGGGAGAATATTTAACACAAACTTACCACCAGGATACATTAAAGATTCAACCGCTCTTTCCTTAGCGATCGCCACTGTAATTCCCGGTGGATTAAAAGTAGCTTGAGATACCCAAGACCCTAGCATCCCTGTAGAAACTTCCCCTTGTTTAGCTGCAACCACACAGACAGAACCAATAATTCTGCCAACTGCTTGTTCTACAGATGTAGCAACTTGCTGGGGGACACGAACCTTCTTCGCTTTCTTTAAACTCTGAGCAAAGTCTGTCCCAATTTCTTCGCACAACTTCAAAGTGACTTCGTCTGGTTTAAACTTGACTTTCAAAGTTTCAAAACCAAAGCGATAACCAGCATCTCTAAGTTTACCTTCCACCAAATCTAAAGCTTCACCACTCCAACCATAAGAACCAAACACCCCCGCTAACTTACTATTGTCACCAGTAGCTAAAACAATCCCTAAAGCTGTATGAATAGGTGTAGGTGCATGACCACCAATGGTAGGAGTACCAATGATTAAACCATCCGTTTGTTCAATCGTACTATGGATTTCTTCCGGTGTAGCAAATTCACAATTAATAGATTGAACCGCGACACCACCCTTGGTTAAACCCAAAGCCATCGCCTGTGCTAAAGTTGCAGTATTGCCATAGGCAGAAGCGTACAGTAAAGAAACAGAAATTTCCCGGTCTTTTTGAGCGCGACTCCATTGACTATATGCTTGAGTCAATTCAATCAAA
The DNA here is from genome assembly GCF_038050375.1 of Okeanomitos corallinicola TIOX110. Lineage (NCBI taxonomy): Bacteria > Bacillati > Cyanobacteriota > Cyanophyceae > Nostocales > Aphanizomenonaceae > Okeanomitos > Okeanomitos corallinicola. The sequence continues at coordinate 3,963,700 of NZ_CP150886.1, forward strand.
CCACTGCGAATAAAAGGCCCATGAGCAACACCATACATTCTCACCTGCAAATCAGAAATTTTTTCTAAAGCAGCTTCTACATGAGTTGCATGGGGAGCCATTAAGCAATTAAAGTAATAGCGCTGGTCTTCCTGAAAAGCTTGTGAATGATCATCAAAAACATCATCACCGCAGATATGCACTCCAAATAACTTATCTGTGTAAAGAATTTGGGTTTGGGGATCGTAAGTGCAAAGTGCTTCTGGCCAACGAGGACTAGGAATAGGTAAGAATTTTAAAACATGACCTTTTCCTAAATCTAAAATTTCCTTACCACGCATCACCAAAACTTTAATATCTTGGTCTACAAAAGCAGCACGCAAATTATTTGCACCTAAAACAGAACAAACAAAAGTAATTTGTGGTGCAAGTTCCAAAATAGCTTTTAAGGTTGGTACACGGTTAGGACTAAAATGACCTAAAATCACATAATCCAATTTACTAAAATTAATTGTCCCCTCTAAAGCTTGTAGATAAATACTGGTGAAACCTTCACCTGGAGGATCAATTAATGCTGTTTGATCACCTTCTATTAAATAACTATTGGAAGTAGTACCCCGACAAAGTGCATATTCAATTTCAAATCGCAGACGTGACCAACTTCTAGCTCTAAATCCCTTAGTATTTGTAGCGATAGGGACAATTTGTACATCACGAGGTTTAGATTCTGTCATAGATTTTTGTTGTGAAGAGAAAATTTGAGAAACAAAATTTTGAGCAGATGTAAAAGCCTTGGAAATAGAATCAGAAGCATAATATTTATCAAATATTCTAGATAGGTAATAGGTAATAGGTAATGGGTAATGGGTAATAATCACCAATCACCAATCACCAATTAGTAATAGTTTCCTACCTTACGATGACGTACTGCGGTGAGAGATTCAGGTTTAGAAACCTTGCCATCTGTAACTGTGCAATATAAAATCCAATGGTCACTACATTCCATATTGCTAACTACTTGACATTCCATATATGCGAGTGCTTCTGCTAAAATTGGTGAACCATTTTGAGCAGTTTGGGTTTTAACTCCAGCAAATTTATCTGTACCTGGAAGTAAACGTTTCAGGAAGTGTTTTTTTAGGTTTTGATAGTTGCCTTCTTCTAATACATTGAGAACAAAGCGATCGCCTATTTGCAATAATTGATCAATGGCTCTAGTTTTAGCTACAGCAATAGTAAATCCCAATGGTTGAAAACTAGCCTGTGTTACCCAAGAAGCGATCATTGCACCGCTAACATTACCTTTTGTAGCTGTGACAATATATAGTCCACTGCTAATTCTTCCCAACGCTTTTTCCATATTCACGTCGAGGGATTTAATTTGTTTGATGTTGCGTTCTCGCATCACCAATTTCCCTAAATTTACACCTGCTTCTAGACAAGTTTGGTAGGTGTGTTCACTAGGAATTTCTTTAATTCTAATTGCTGGAAATGCTTCTTTAATACCTAAGTCAATAAACTTACGCCGCAGGGTATCAATGGGTTCATCATCACCACCATAGCATTCAAATAATCCGATAACTTGTTTATTTTTAGCTACAGATAATAATGAACTGATCCCAGCTTGTGCCACAATTGAAGAAGTAGGAGGCATTCCAATAATTAAACCTGATGCTCTACCTGCTAATTCTTGAATTTCTTGCAATTCTGCTGTTTTGAGGTCAATTATTTCTACTGCTACACTAGATTTTTGAATCCCATCACCAATAGCATGAGCTAAGTGATCACTATAACCATAACCGGAAACATAAAACAAACCTACAATAGTTTCTGTTGTTGCTTGTTTTTGACTCCAATTTTGATAACACTCAGTTAAAAAATCCAGGTGATGATATAGTAATGGTCCGTGTCCATTGGCAATAATTTGAATTTTACCTAAGTCACCCATTCTCTTCATTGCATTTAATAAAGAGCGAGCATTGGGACCCATTAAGCAATCATAATAAAAGCGAAAATCAGCTTCAATTGCTTCTAAATCTTCGTCAAAAATGTGACTATCACAGAAGTGCATCCCAAAAGCATCACAGGTGTAAAGAATTTGGGTTTTACGATCAAAACTAAAAATTGTATCTGGCCAATGTAAATTTGGCGCACTGACAAATTCTATTTCATGACCTTTACCGATGTTAATGCGATCGCCACTTTTAACTATTCTTTTGGAAAAAGGATTATGTACTAAACCTTCTAAAAATTGCAATGCTACTTTAGAAGCTAAAACAGTCGCTCTCGGTGCTAACTGTAATACATCTTCAATTAAACCACTGTGATCAGGTTCGGTATGACTGACAATTACATAATCAATTGTTTTAGGGTTAACAAGTCCTTTGAGAGTATCTAAATACAACTGACGGAACTTCTGATGAGAAGTATCAATTAAAACTGTTTGTTCACCCCTAATTAAATATGAATTATAGGTTGTACCATTTTGCAATCCAAATTCAATATCAAAACGATCACGATCCCAATCAAGGGAGCGAATCGCTGTAGTATTAGGAGCAATTTCTACAGTTTGTATAGTTAACCGAGGTTGAACGTTCTCTGAGAGAGCTACCATGCTTTTTCCCTGAGTCTTAATAATATTTTCTTGTCACCCCCATTGTCTTAGTAAAGTTTTTTTAACGCTGTAATTAAGAATATATTTAGTCAAATCAAATTTGTATCAAAGACTGCTATTTTTTAGCTGAGTTATTGACACGAACATATATTATGTATTGAATATGTTGTTAGCAATACCAATAAAATATTTAAAATATTTCTCTTGCTCGGTATCACTCAAATTCCCAAGATTATCATACATATTTCTGCATTTCTTGACAAATGATTTGTCGCAGATAACAGAATATTGTAATAACTTGGGATCTAAATACCTTTAAAACAAAGTATCACTATAGGATTTGACGGTAATTAAATATAGGTTCTGTTCTTTCAGAAGTTTCAATTTGATATTTTGGTTTAATTATCCGTGCTTCTAATCCAAAATCAAACAGTGAAGATAATTTTTTACCCTCAACTTTTTCCCAACCTACGGTATTTGTTAGAGTATCTAAACTCCACCAATGTTGATAATTAGTGTAAATAGATTTTAAATATGGTTGAAAATCAATTCCCATACATCAACGGGTAAAAAATAGCCACTATTCCCCATAATACTCGATAAAAACCGTTAGCGTGTCGTCTGATCGCTCACAGCAACTATGATAATATCAACACATAAATAAAACCTCCAAAACAAAATCCACCCACACATAAAAGTGCAAGTGGACTTGTTAATCATTTAAAATGGAGCTTATGGGAATTGAACCCATGTCCAAATTGGGTATTGACTCCCCGCTCGTTCACAGGTTTAGCCTTTCTAACCCTCAAGGCGGGAATCGTTCATTATCCCGAACGTAGGATGCTCTGATTTAATCTTAGTCAGCAAACCAACCAGAGAACGTTTACTGAAGCATCCGTTGGGGTTTGGTCTCTAGTCCTTAACGGAGTCAAACTGGAGACGCTCGGACCTATAAGAGGTTTTTAGGCAGCAACTAGTGCGTCCTTACGAGCAAAGCTTACGATATTGTTCGCATTTACTTTTTGTTTGAGCCTTTGATTTGCGAGAGGAGACTCACTCTCGACCTGAATCACAGAGCAGCTTTCGCCAACCTGTCGAAACCGTTAAAGCCCCATGAGGTTCTTTACACTTGTATTATAGTCCAAGATTATAAAAATGTGTTGATTGGAAGACAAAATTTTTTTATCCGTTGTCAGGGAACTGGGTCATCAACTCTATTTTCCCTCAATTACCCATTACCTAGGACAGTAATACTTTATATTTATTCCCATTTTTATGTATTTGGAAAGAATTACAAGATTGTAAGAACTTAATGAAGCTACTATTAATCTGTATATCTTTCAGTTGTCTAGTAATGGGTTTACCATATTTATGATGAAATTTTACCCCCAAAACACTCGCATCTACATAACTATTTTGATTATTTTCTGTTAATGCCAATATAATCATTTTTAGGGCTTGTTCTAAATCAGTTGCTGAACTAATTTCAGAGGATATCACTGAAGATTTTAAACCAGAATCAAAACCAGAATTAAATTTACTTACTTCCCATTTATTATCTGTTAGTTGAACTTGAAAATAATTACAAGACTGCAAAAACTTAACAAAGTTACCAGTAATTTTTAAACCTTTCATTTGCTCAGTAATTGATCTACCATATTTTTGCTTAAATTTACTGGCTAAAACACTAATATCAAAACTTTCATTGTTTGAAGTTTGTGATAACTCTATAAATATATTTTTAATTGCTTGTTCTAAATCTACTTGAGATTGAATATTAAATATAGGATGAGGTGTAGAGAAATCGTCTATAAATGATATATTTTGATTTGTATCTTGAATATTATTATTTTCAAAAATAGTTACATATAATTCTCCCACATCATCAACTTGATGAATCACAAAATCAGCAGGATAGTTAATGAATATATCTCTAGCTCTTTTACCAGGCAAATGTTTAGAGACAATGTGACTAATATTTAATTGATATTTATCTTTATATATCTGAGAAAGTTGAGATAGTTTAATCCAAAAACTTTTACTTAGCTTTTGCTCTTCTCTAATAATTGTTTTTAGTTGCAGAATAAATTGTTCAAGGGATGGTATCTCTGGTAATGGTTTAACATTATAAATAGTTGTTTCAGCGGTGGTATTATTGAAGATATTGATATTTTCTCCATGCTGACTAACTTGATAAACAATTAAACCATGTTGCTGTAAATTGTTGCACAAATTCGTCATTACTTTATCTGAAGAACAAACAAAAACCGCTTTAGCATGAGGATAAAGTTCATGAATTGATGCTCCAAAAGCGATCATTTTCCCATCTGCATTATCTCTACCTGCGGGTACATGAATTAAATCATAACCACGTTCATGTAATTCTACGTCTAATTTACCCCGATTACCCCAATTAGCAAAGGCAATTTTTACTTGAATAGGGAAATTGCAGACAGTAGCTAAAAATTTTTCTGTGTTTGTATTGATTTGCAAATTTTCAGCATCTAAAAGTAAAACAGCAATTCCCAAAGATAATACAGGAAGTGTTAAATCATTAGAAATAAAACCATTATTTGCATAGTTAACATTAGCTGGGTTTTGATTGCGAATTTCAGTAACTAATTCTGTTATATTTGGCAAATTTGCAGCTTCGTTCACCAGAATTGCTGTGAGAGATACCCGGACTTTTTTAATCAGTTCTTCCCAGTTTTGACTTGCACTAAGTAATTCAATGAACTTATTAATTAAAGCTAGTTGATTAGATTGATTTTCCCATTTAACCTTTCTGTACTTTTCCAGTAATAATTCCGGTTGTTGATGGTAAATAGTGACAATAGCTTGACAAAGTTGCACGGCTATTTTATTCAACAACTCAGAATCATGGATTGCCAGCGATCGCTCATTATTTGACATAAATTATACAGCAATTTTCAGCATATTAGTGGATAATATTGAAATTAGCCGCCAATATTTTAATTTATAACTAATTTATACCAATTTTTGGTGTTATATCTGAGAATATTTCCGTACTTGATATTCACTCACCGCTAACATTTGATATTCAAAACCCAGAGAGTTGTCAAATTCTTGGGAAACCGCATTTATTTTCTCTTCAGGTATAGCTTTCCACAGTTCCCGATTTTGCCAACGTACCACAATCAGCACTTCTGTAAAATCATCAGGATTAATCCAAACTTCCTTACCTAAAAATCCTGGATACTTAGATAACGCAGAACTCCAGATTTCCTCATCCTTTTGGATAAATGTTTCCCGTAGTTCTCCAGGAACTTTAAACTTCAACAACTCAATTACCATATTTTTTCACTCTCAATCTACAAAAACCACCACAGCATTGATGACAAAGTAAAAATCTGCACCTTTTGCAACCTTACTTAGAAAAAAGATACCATCATAGGAGTTCAGCATTGCTAAAAACCCACATAATGTTATGCTGACAATTATAAAATTGCCAAAATCAAGGAAACTAAATACAAGTAATAGTTGACACCAAGATTGATTTGGCCATGAATCCAGGAACAATGACGACAATAGCAGGTATCTACGAAGTTTGTATTGGCGTTCCAGAGCCGATTTCAGCAATTCAATATTGGCAACAGTTTGGTTATCGAATTGGGGAAGTCGGAGAATTATCAGCAGATACAGCGTATCAATTATATGCGGTCAACTCTCCCCTAAAAGCAGTTCGTCTTTATCACCAAGACGCAGATCATGGTTTAATCAGATTGATGACTTGGGAAGAACCCATAAATCAAGGTTTAGGCATTAGTTCCATGAAAGTGAAAGGAAATCGCTGGACTACAGCTTTAACTGATAACTTATTAGGAATTTTAAACCATGCAGACAACGCCAAAGCCATCGGTAAAACTATTAGATACAGTTACCCTTACTGGGAAGTAATTTATCAAAAAGATAGAAAAAGCCGTCCTTTCGTTGAACCAGCGGTGGGAGTGAGAGAAATGCTACTACTGCAACCCCTCAGTAGACAAGTATTATTTCAACGCTTTGGTTATGTCATGTCCCACTACGGGAAAATTAACCACGATGCAGCATTTAGTACCAGTCAGTTCACCCATTTAGGGTTAGTAGTCCAAGACGACAGCAAACAAACCCTGAAATTTTATGAAGATGTTTTAGGTTTATTGCGGACACGGGATGATGTAGAAACTAGCTATGAGTCTTCCTTAGCAGGAAGAGATTTATTTGATCTCCAACCAGGGGAAAAGTTTATAGTTACAGCTTTTGATGATCCTCGTTCTTCCCAGACTGATGCGATGGCCGCAAGGAGTGGTAGGCTTTATATAGTCAGGTTTCCAGAAAATATCCGTCTAGAATCTCATTACACATTAGCTCAACCAGGAAGTTTGGGAATGTCCCTTTACACTTACCAGGTGCAAGGAATAGAAGATTATTTTGATCGGGTACAATCTAGTCATGCTCAGAAATTTACTAACATCATGAGTAACGAATTTGGAGAAATGAGTTTTTCCTTTGTTGCACCAGATGGTTATTTCTGGACTTTGGTAGAAAAAAAATAGTTTAATTATTTATGAGGTTATATTATGGTAGCTCACATCCAAGAAGTTGATGCCCAACAATGGGTAAAAACCCGTTCCTCTTTAGATCCGAATGAATCTAATTTTTTAGTTTGGACAGGTAAAATTTATAGTTTTGTCCCTGGAGAAAAGCGGCAATTATTATTTAAAATAATGGGTATGAGCGTCAGTCGCTGTATTCCCACAGCAGAAGGACGTTGGGATTTTACTTCTAGGGAATTGACCTATTATTTAAACCCGGAAAATGATGAAATTGTGCGGAAATGGGAAAACCCTTGGACTGGGGAAACTGTACCTGTGATGCACGTTGCCAATAGTCCCGTACAAGGTAAATTTAAGGGTAAATTACCTGTCCAAGTAGAGGGAGAAAATACTTCTTTTGTCTTTGATTTATTTCCCTATTATCCGAATCCTTTAGCCGAAGATCCACAATTTGCCCCTTATTGTCCATCTCCAACTTATCAAGCTGCGGAATTATTTAAAATTACTGTCCCCAGTGCAGATTTACTCAATTCAGAACTTAATTCTGTCACAGAACTAAAATTATGTTGGGATAGAATTGGTCAATGGTTGCCGTGGATGAAAATGGGTGAACAACCAGGACAAATGATATATAGTGCTATTGGTAGTAAGGTGGGTGGTTTTACGGAATTACCCCCATTATTACAAGCGGAAATTAATAATCGAGTTCCTTTATATAAGCAAGCACCAAAAGCTTTTCTGGAAGGGGAAGATATGACTTCTTGGTTGTATTTTCAAAATAATTTTTCTGCTTATTTAGCTGGAGAAACTTTTCCTTTACCAGCAGCGGAAGAGGTTTGATTTTTTTACAGCACTTTCCGCTATTATGCAGATTTATGTGGAAAAAACTCTCCTGCCATAGCTGAAGCTTGCCAGGAGAGCATTAAATATCCCCAAGGATGGATACTCTTAACGACTTCCTAATGCGGTACAGCTAACTTTTCATCTCTCACCGTATCCTGAACATTATCTTCCACAATCTTACGAAATACATCCCCTTCAATGGTTTCCTGTTCTGTTAATAAATCAACTAAATTTTCCATCACAATGCGATTTTCTTGGAGAATTTCCTTACATTTGATGTAACAATTACCAACAATCTCCCTCACTTGAGCATCAATTTTAGCAGCGATTTCTTCCGAATATTCTGATTTTTGGCCCCAGTCACGCCCTAAAAATACTTCCGGACTTTGACTTTCTAAGGACAATGGACCTAAATCAGACATCCCAAATCGGGTTACCATTTGTCTGGCCATGTTTGTCACCTGTTGCAAGTCATTTCCTGCACCTGTGGTAACTTCTGGCTTCCCAAAGACTATTTCCTCGGCAGCACGACCGCCTAAAGCTGCCATAATCCTAGCTATAATCTGAGAACGGGAAATTAAACCTTGTTCTTCATTGGGTGTAAACCAAGTTAAACCTAATGCTTGTCCTCTGGGAATTAGAGTAACTTTTTGTACCGGATCATGGTCTTTAACTAAAGTACCAACTAAGGCGTGTCCCACTTCATGGTAAGCAATTAGGCGTTTATTTTTACTGTCTACCAAAGGTGTACCTTCCATCCCTGCAACTACTCTATCTACCGCATCATCAATTTCTAGGATAGTAATTGCTTCTTTACGTCTTCTAGCGGTGAGAATTGCCGCTTCATTTAAGAGGTTGGCTAAATCTGCACCGGTAAAACCTGGAGTTCTTCTGGCGATCGCATCTAAGGATACACTAGGATCTAATTTCTTATTCCGTGCGTGAACCTGTAATATCTCCAAACGTCCTTTTAAATCTGGCGCATCTACAATTACTTGTCTATCAAAACGACCAGGACGTAATAATGCAGAATCTAAAACATCAGGACGGTTGGTAGCAGCAATAATAATAATGCCTGTATTCCCTTCAAAACCATCCATTTCTGTTAATAGTTGGTTTAAGGTTTGCTCTCTTTCGTCATTACCTCCACCAATACCTACTCCCCTTTGTCTCCCCACGGCATCAATTTCATCAATAAAAATGATACAAGGGGCGTTATCTTTGGCTTTTTTAAACAAGTCACGGACACGGGAAGCACCCACACCCACAAACATCTCTACAAATTCTGAACCGGAAATACTAAAGAATGGTACACCAGCTTCTCCAGAAATAGCCTTTGCTAATAGGGTTTTACCAGTTCCAGGAGAACCAATTAACAGTACACCTTTAGGTATTTTTGCCCCTACTGCTGTAAATTTTTCTGGTTGTTTGAGGAAAGTGACAACTTCTTCTAATTCTTCCTTAGCTTCTTGAATTCCTGCCACATCATCAAATTTTACTCCGGTTTTTGCTTCCATCTGAAACCGAGCGCGAGATTTACCGAAGTTCATCGCTTGGTTAGAAGCATTAGCCGAACGACGCAACAATAATAGCATTAAGGCAACTAATGGTAATATCCATACTAGGTTTAGTAATATACCCATAGCTACTTTACTTTCAGCAGACGAAACCCGACCAAACTCTACATTTTTTTCTTTGAGTTTATTGATCAACTCAGCGTTTTGATCTAGCAGTCTGACTACTATCGGTTTTTCATCGGGTTTTTGATCTACTAAATAGACCTTGGCTATTTGTTCACCATCATCAATATCTACCTTTCTTACTTCTCCTTGCTCGGTTTTTTGGAGTAATTCCCCGTAGGACAAAGATTTAGTTTCTGCTTTCTGTGCTAAAACGGGACTACCTACCAAAATTCCTGGCAACATGATCATACTTGCTGCCAAAGCCCCAACCCAAGAAACTCGCTTTGTTGAATGCTGTTTTTTCAATGTCTTTTTAGCAACATTTGTCATAATATTTACCCTTTTAATTTTGGCATAAGTTGACTTTTGCTTTTATGCCTATTTTCTGGCGGAAATAGCAATAACTGGAAATTACAGTTTTCTTATCTAGTCTAGCTTCCTGTTATCAATAACATCACCTTTTTTCTTCCTAACTTTTGATCATAAATCTGCACAATAGCCAGCAGGTTGTTTGAAAACTTTTTCGTGTGGTATCCAATACCTGTATATCCCCCTAAATCCCCCTTTTTAAGCAGGGCTGTTCAGGGGGTTGGGGAGATCATCTATAATCCTGACTCTGAATACTTCTTAACTTCGCCGCATCCCGCATCCCATAATCAGCACGAGTGAAGCGATTCAATTGCATTTCAAAAAATTCTCTATTTGCCTGTAAATGCTTAGGGTTAGTATCATCTAAAGGATATAAAAGTGCAGTCCTTAAAGCTTGAATTACCGCAGAAGTCACATTATACATTGAACGTTGGAAAGTCACACCCAACTGAATCAAAATATCATCTTCACCCCGACAATGTTTTTTGTAATAATCAACAAGATATGGGGGAAGAAAATGTAACATATCCTGCATTAATAATGTGGGAGGAATACCAGCAGTTCCGACAGGGAAAACATCAGCGTAGAGAATACCATAATGAAAGTCTTTTTGATCATCTGGAACTTGTCCTGCTTGGGCATTATATGACTTTGTCCCTCTAAATGGTGCAGTCCGATAAAATACGGCTTCTACATAGGGTAAAGCTGCTTCATATAACCAAGTAAAACCTTTAGATTTGGGAATAATTTCATAGCATTTACCATCAACATAAAGATGATGATAAATAGGACGACCAGCAATAGCAAATATACCATTAACTAAGAAATCCATGGCATCAGGAACACCCTTAAAACCACCCTCATCATAAATATCCGACATTTCAAAAAATACTGGTGCCATTACTTCCCAGAAAAGTCCTAAATTAGAATAGTAAGACATCATCCGGCACTGTTCCAAAAACATCTCAGGAAACAGTTTATAAAGTCCAAGCATCAATGGGTTTTTCTGAAAATAAGCCTTAATTGCTTTATCCGCATTAGCCTTATATTCTTCTGAATCTAAATAGGCATCAAATTGATTAACTGGGGCGTACATTTGCCGATGCCATAACATTGCTTGCATACAGGCTTCGGCAAATTCCATGTTAATTCTGTCATGGAATAAATGATGAAAAATCTTGGGCATTTTGCGAGTTTCGCCTTTTTCCATAAATGCCAAAAGTTCAGGATGGGCAGTAGCTACACCGCGCCAAATTCTTAAATCTGCATCATCACCTGCATAGTGGTTATGTAAGTCTAAATATTCTTGAGGTAAGAAATATTTAAAAGCTGGCAGAGGATTTAAAAATACTCTTTCAGCAATGTAAAGTAAGTCCCGCCAGTAAAAATCCATCGGTACAGCATAGGCTTTATAAATACCGATAATTTGCATTAAATTTTCTGGGGTATCTGGCAACATTGAACCACCAGCTTCTAGACGATGAATTACATCGGCAAATTCGTGAGTTGATGGTGGTAATTTGGTGGTTGGTTTATCGGGAGTTTGTACCATTTTTATTTCCTATATTTATGAATTTATCACGCAGAGTCGTAGAGAGGTTTAAGAGGTTAATAAATCAGAGTGGGTACTAATTTAAAGTTCATGTTAATTTCTCCTGAAGTTAGGAAATAAATTAAGAACGAAGTTAAGAAAATTAGTTGCGGAGATTTATATATTTATATTTTTTATTCTTAAATCCGGCAACTCTCGTATTCTGAACTCATTCTTAAATTACTTCAATGCCACTTGGGAAATTACGGTTTTTTCAGGAGTAGGAATAGTAGCTACCATTGCGGTAGTTGTGGTTTCACTCCAGCGCACTAACCAAGTTGGTTGTATTCCTAAAAAGAGGATGAGAATAGCTAATACTAATGCCGGGATTTTTTCTGGCCAAATAACTCTGGGATAATAAGCTAAGTCGTTGTTGAGTTTACCGAAGCAGGTACGGTTGAGAAGAATGACGAAGTAAACAGCAGTTAAACCAGAAGATGCTACACAAAATAATGTGGGTAAAGGGAAACTGGAAAAACTGCCTTGAAAAACCATAAATTCAGCGATGAAACCGGTTAAACCGGGGATACCTGCGCTGGCCATACCACCAAGAACAAGTAAAGCACTGACAATAGGTAAACCACGAATAGGACTCATTAAACCGCTAAGTTTATCTAGTTCTCTTGTGCCAACTTTGGCTTCAATAATTCCCACTAAATGGAAGAGAATAGCGAGGATAATTCCGTGACTGAACATTTGTGCGACTGCACCAACTAAAGCTAAGTCGGTACTGGCTGCTGCTGCTAGTAAAATATAGCCCATGTGTCCGATAGAACTATAGGCTACCATACGCTTGATGTCTTTTTGATTAATTGCTATGACTGCCCCATAAATTGCACTCACAGCACCCCATATTGCTAATGTTGGGGCAATAACATTCCAAGCTTGGGGAAATAAACCAAATCCAAACCTCAATAGTCCATAAGTCCCCAATTTAGCTAAAACACCACCCAATAAAATAGCGATAGGTGCAGAAGCTTCAACATAAGCATCAGGTAGCCAGGTATGGAAAGGAATTAAAGGAATTTTGATGCCAAAACCTAATATTATTCCGATTAATAAAAGTAGCTGCATTCCCGCAGAGAGGTTTTGTGTATTGACCGCATCTAAGGCAAAACTATGAGAACCTCCTAACCAGACTATACCCAGAAATGTAGCTAGAATTAAAGCCCCAGAAACTGCCGTATAAATCAAAAATTTCATCCCGGCATAAGCTCTTTTTTCTCCTCCCCAAATGGAAATTAATAAATAGAAGGGGATTAATTCCAATTCATAAAATAGGAAGAAAAGCAGTAAATTTTCAGCTAAGAAAGCACCAGCTACACCACCACTTACTAATAAAATCATGGAGTAGAAAAGTTTAGGGCGTTCTGTATTTTGACTGCTGCTGTAAATTGCAATCCAAGTTAATAAGCTATTCAATACCAACATTAAAATTGATAGCCCATCAACTCCTAGTTGATAACTTAAACCCAATGTTTCATTCCAAGGTAAATTCTCTTGAAACTGCATCCCTGGTGTATTGATATCAAACTTGAGCAGAATAAAGATATTCCACAGCAAAACTATAAATGAGATTGTTAAAGAAACTAACCTAACTTTAGCCTTGGGAATAACTGTATCTGGTAAAAATCCAATAATTGCTGCGCCAATAATTGGCAACCAAATTAAAACACTCAACATAATAGGTAATAGGTAATAGGTGATTTGTGATTGGTAATAGATAATGATTTTACTGTCTATTACCGATTGTGAAATTGGGTTTAATAAAAAGCTGACCGATTACTAAAAAACTAAATCCATAAACCGGATACCCCAAAATGGCCATGTTACCCAAACGCCTAAAACACTAACTCCTAATAAAACAGTGAAGGCATAAAATTGGGTTTGTCCGCTGTTGCTGTATTTTAAACCTTCACCACCCAATAGGGAGAACAAACCAATAAAATTAACAATGCCATCAACTACAAATCTATCTACTATATCAGCTAGTTTTGAAAGTTGGGCAACACCAAAAATGATGGTAATTTTGTAAAGTTTAGGGGTGTAAAAGTCATAGGCAAGTAAGTTTTGTAAACCTTGCCAGGGTAAACGAATTGGTTTAGGAATGTTGCTTAAATAGATGACTGCACTCACACTACAGCCAAAAATACTTGACCAAATTAATAACAGTGCTACATCTTTATTTAATGTCATCCAATCAGGTAACAAAGATAAACTTTGTAATACTAAGGGTAGGTGTAAAACAAAGCCAAATAAAAACATCATTGGTAAAACCATTAACCAAAGACCTTCGGGGGATCTTTCACTCATTTGTTTAGGTTTGCCACCAAAAATTAAAGCAAATTCTCTGGTTAAACTAAAAGCTGTTAAAGCATTGACAGCAATGATAATTCCCAATAACCAAGGATGATTTCCCCATAAGCCATCAGCTAATTCCATTAATGCCCAAAAACTACCTAATGGGGGGAACCCAATTAAACCCAGTGTGCCGACAATAAATGCTAAACCGGACATGGGACGACGTGACCATAAACCACCAAGTTGGGTAACATCTTGGGTGATGCTATTTAAAATAATGCCCCCGGTACTCATAACTAAAAGTGCCGCAGATATGGCATGAGTGAGGACTAATAATAATGCTGCGTCGTTTTGCTGTGTGCCTACTGCTATAAATACTAATCCCATGTAAGCACTAACAGAGTAGGATAAACAGCGTTTGATGTCAATTTGGGCGATCGCAATTAATGAACCCCCAATGGCTGTAACCGCACCTATACCTACCATCGCTGAAGAAGCTACAGGAGATAAACTCAATACTGGTTGCAATTTAATCAATACCCACGCACCACTGGCAACCACCACTGAGTTCCGTAAAATGGTACTGGGAATAGGCCCTTCCATTGCTTCATCTAGCCACAAATGCAAGGGAAACTGGGCGCATTTACCCATCGGTCCGGCAATTAAAGCTAAACAAACTAAGGTAATTATGGTGGGATTTACTTTTGCCGTTTCAGCCCATATAGCTAAATCTTGATAGTCCCAAGTTCCAGCTAAAGTCCACAGTCCTAAAACCCCCATCAGCAAGAATAAGTCACCCACCCGTTTCGTTAAAAACGCATCTCGCGCACCAGTGACAACTAAGGGTTGACTAAACCACAAACCGACTAATAAGTAAGTACCTAAAGTGAGAACTTCTAGAATTACATAACTAAAAAACAAGTTATTACATAAAGCTAAAGCACACAAACCAGCTTCAAATAATCCTAGTAAAGAATAGAAGCGTCCCCAACCCCAGTCCCTTTCCATATAACCAACAGCATAGACTTGGGAGAGGAAATTTAACCCGGTAATAACTATTAAGGCCGCAACCGTAATGGCAGATATTTCTAAATTAATGGTCAGGTTTAAACCTGCGGTAGATAACCAAGGAATTAATACTTGTTGGGCAGGATGTCCCCAAATGGCAGAAAAGGCGATGACAGAGTGCAAAAAAGCCAAAAATGTCATAATTAAATTGACATATCCCGCTGGTCTTGGTCCGGTTCTACGGATAATTCCTGGAGACCATGGTAAGGCGAAAACACCACCTAACAAGGCATAGCAAGGAACTAACCAAACCGTCTCTAGCAAATACTGAGACATTTACTTACCTCTATAATTTTCATCCAAACTCAAAGAGATTACGTCTACTAGCGTTGATCCCTGTCAACCTAGCTCTGACATATACGAAAAATTAATTTTTGCTTAATATTACTAAATATAGATTACCTTTATATTTGCCAAAAGGGAATTACTGGCCTAGATAAATTCACGATATTTGCTCTAATTTATTCTTATATTTCGATGGATTGATTGATTTATTCAATTAAATCTATTGATTTATATCTATGAATGCAGTACGTATAAAATGTATAAGTTACAATTCATACTTACTGCATTCTTAAAATAGGGCAAAGCTAAAATATAAAACTTGTTATAGCTGGCCAAGATGAATTAACTAACTAAGCTGACTTTACCAGTGTCTAAATCATAATAACCACCGACTATTCTGAGCTTATTAGCCTTGATTAATTCAGATAAAACTGGTGAAGATTTCAAGTTGTCAATTTGCACCAAAATGTTAGATTTACAGGCATTTTCTAATTTGTCTCCTGGTTGTCCTTGAGATTTTTCCAAACCTGGTTGAATTGCCTCTAATAAGCTACCAATTTGTCCTGGGACTGGATCACCTTTCAGTGTGGCAGTGACAGCACCACATCTTTCATGACCTAGTACCATAATCACTTTTGCACCTAATACTAAGCTGCCATATTCTAAACTGCCAATTTCTTCAGGTGTAGCAACATTACCAGCAACTCGACAAACAAATAAATCTCCTAAACCTTGATCAAAAACTATTTCAGCAGGCACTCTGGAATCAGCACAACCAAGGATAGAAGCAAAGGGTTCTTGACCTTTGGCAACTTCCTGTAAGCGCGAATAAATTTCGTTTCTAGAACGACGTTTTTTGTCAACAAATCTCTTATTACCATCTAATAATGCTTGTAGTGCTTCTGCTGGATTAGTAATATTAGCTTTTCGGGTTGCTTCGGCTTTAACTAACTTTGTAGTTATGCTTGCAGCAAATCCACCACCAATTACTCCCGTACCTAATACCAGTAAGTTTCTTCGTGAAAGACTTTTTACTTTATCTATGATCACCATATTAATGCCTTAATCTTCTTAAAACGCTAATTTTTATTTTAAATGGAAATCATACGAACTGACAAGTCCGTTAGAATATCAATTTAAACTTATGATAAAATTTAGATATCCAAAGCTTCTAGCACTATCATCTGTCCCCTGCCATAACAATCGCAATTATAGATATTTAAAAACATAAATCCATAAATATAGATACGCTCAAATGGCTATGTTAGCCAAGCAACTAAAAAACTAACTCCTACGGTTACTCTTTAACTCGTTTGTTTTTATTTAGGGCTGGCTGTCCGCGTAGCGTGCCGTCAGGCATATAAATATGAAAGCATTACAGATAAAGCATTTGAGCTTATTTGAAGTTGGAAAAGTGCAAGCTTTGATGAGGTGAGAACTGAAAAACCTGGCATTTAATTCCTGCTGAAAGGAAAAATCTTTCCCATCCAACTCTTGAAACTGTCACCGTGGCGTAACGTCTCCACGACAAGACTTTTATGGCTACGCCACGCTCCGCGAACAGCAAACCCTATTTAGGTTTACCACCAAAGATTAAATGAAATCCATAGATTTTAGTCTATGAATATTCAGAAATCAGTCTTCAACAAAGTTTCAGGAAACTAAGCCAGATGCTGAATTCTGAATGTATTACCGTTAAATATCTAAGCTGTTTAAATCTATACTGTAGAGATTTTGTCAACCCGTAAATTGTGTAAATTACCTGGGAAAATCATGACAAGTGATGAGTTGATATAACTAATAGGGGCTGGCTTCATATCTCGGTAATCCAAGATTTGCACAACAATTAGATAAGCTATAGCCAAGAGGATAGAAATTACACCTGTGATAATTGCCACAATTTTTGAACGATTCATGTATTTTTCCTGCAATTTCAAATCTGTATTCAGTTTAATTATGATTGAATTTAGTTGAGGTTTCTCAAATTCTATAAATCCTGACTGTTCGATTTCTTGATTCTTTCTCTAATTATTTCTGTAGCTTGTTGACTAGAAAGAGGTTTATAGAATAGATATCCTTGGACATCATCACATTGAATCAATTTCAAGAAATCTAACTCTTCCGATTTTTCCACTCCTTCGGCAATTAGTCTTAAACCTAAACTGCGTCCTAAGTTAACTATAGCTGTAATAATATGAGCTACTTTGTCATCTGCTGTTAATTCTTTGATAAAAGACCGATCAATTTTCAAATTATGAAATGGTAGAGTTTGCAGACGAGATAAGGAAGAATAACCAGTACCAAAGTCATCAATTGCTAAGGGCAAACCCATTTGCTCAAATTGTTTCAAGATGTTTGTAGTAAAGTCGAGATTTTCAATAGCTGTTGTTTCTGTAATTTCTATTTCTAAATATTCTGGTGCTAGTCCTGTTGTTTTTAAAATTTCTGCTACTGTTTCCACTAACTGAGGTTGGTGGAATTGTTTAGGGGAAAGATTGACAGCAACTGTCATGAGTGAAAAACCAGCATCTTGCCAAGTTTTATTTTGCTTACAAGCTTCCCTTAATACCCATTCACCGATAGGTACAATTAACCCACTAGCTTCAGCTAAGGGAATAAATATATTGGGGGCAACTATTCCCATTTCTGGATGATGCCAACGCAACAGTGCTTCCATCCCTGTAATTTCACCTGTGAGGATATTAACTTTTGGCTGGTAATAAAGCAGAAATTCTTTTCTATCCAAAGCATGACGAAGACTTTTCTCTAAACTCAAGAGTTCAGGGGTTCTGGTACTCAGAGAAGTTTGATAAAATTGGTAATTATTTCTGCCCTTATCTTTGGCATAGTACAGAGCGATATCCGAGTGTTGAATTAATTTTTCTGGGTTAGGACTATGTTGATCTAACATGGCAATACCAATACTGGCATTGACATATAGCTCATGACCATACAAGAAAAATGATTCTTCTAAGGTTGATAAAATTCTGGCAGCTATTTGGCCTACTTCTTCCCCATTTGTTGCACTGGGCAGCAAAATAGTAAATTCATCACCTCCCCAGCGGGCAATTATATCTCCTGTTCTCAAAGATTGTCTGAGTCTTTGGGAAACACTTTGTAATAATTCGTCCCCCAGTGTATGTCCTAAAGTGTCATTGATAATCTTAAACCGATCTAAGTCTAGAAACATCACAGCTAAAGTTGCTTGTTCCTCTGTTGCTTTTTCTATGGCTTGATCTAATAAATCATTAAAATACAAGCGATTTGGTAGACCTGTAAGCAAGTCATGGAGAGCTTGATAACGAATTTTTTCTTCTACCTGCTGACGCTGACGAGAGCCAGTGATAATGGCAGCCATGGTAACAAGGCTAGATTTTTCATGGGTTGACCATGTTCGCTCTAAGCTACAGTCAACTAACCCTAAGTATCCCCAAAAACCAGAGTCTAAACGCAAGGGTACAAAGAGCAAGGATTTTATTTGATCTCTTTCTAGGAACTCTCTTTCTGTAACTGGAAACTCTTGGGTGATCCCAGAGATGGTTGAGCCTTGAGATAACATTGTATACCAACGTTCTAGTCCACAAATTCTATAGGTCTGATTTTGCCAATAGTGTTGACATGAGTTGATCCCTGTTTTTGTCCATTCAAACTTGAGACTCATTGCCATTTCCCCGGAGATTTCATGGGGATGATTTTGGAATAAATAAATGCGATCGCCATTAGCAGCAGATCCGAAGGTAGCTAGTGCTTTTTCAATGGCTATGTCATAGTCCATTTCTGACAATAAATAATTGGCAGCCTCTGCTACTGCTTGGAGTAGGCGATCGCGTTGTTTTAATTCTGCTTCGGCCTGCTTCTGCTCAGTAATTTCTCTAACAATAAAAGTTCTAATTAAATCGCTTTCGGCTAAATAATGAACGGATTGTTCAAAAATTTCCCCATTTACTTCAACTTCCCTCACAAAAGAATTACCTTGATTATTTTCAATTGCATCGAGTAAATTTGCCAAAATAGGATGTTTATTACCAATTTCTCTTAATCTGGAAAATTTATTTGCTGCTGCTGGATTAAAGTAGGTAATATTTCCCTCTAAATCCATTTCAATAATAGGATTAGGAATCAATTCTGGAAAAGACGCTAAACGGGTTAAATGAGTATCACCTGCTACTTCAATATTTGTGTCAGCAACAATAAAAGTCTCAAAAGGATTCGCTGCTCCTTCTTGTTGAGAGATCAGATTAGATAAATCTGATGCTGTAAAAGATTCTCCTAATACTTCTGCTGATAGATTGGATATCGCATAATATTTTGCTTGAGCATGGGGATTACCAAAAGCAATTACATCTCCATGCTGAACGTTATGGGAAAAACATTTATTACCATTAACAAACAAGCCGTTGGTACTTCTTTTGCCCTGAAAGTTACCATCAATAATCCGAAACCCATAATTTTCTGTTCCAGGAATAGTCACACGGAGTAAAATAGCGTGCTGTCTTGATACAGACTTAGAACGTAACACAATTGCATTTCTAGTATCTCTTCCCAAAGAGTATGTAGCCTCTAACAGGGGAATAGTTCTTTCTCCTTCGGGATCTTGGACAACCAAGAGGTGGCGTATTTTGTCGCGTTCATTATCTAGCATCGGTTTTCCTGAAATATTCATATTTTTTAATTAATCTATGTTTCCTGTAATTATCTTGCTCCCATAAGTCCTTCCATGAGTTCTGATCATCAGAATTCTGCGCTATCTAAATTAACATTCATAAATTTTTCCGAATCCCTAATATTAGAGTGAAAATAAAAACTAGTCTAAAGTTTCAATATCTAACTAAATTTTTGTAAAGAAAGTAAGTTTATTATACAGGCAAACATTCAATCTACCCTGTAGATTATACATATTTTATACTTGAAGATTCTAGCACTCATGTAAAAATATTATTTCCGCATTATCTCTGTTAGTGAGCATATATTTAGTATAAATTTGTATAGTAATTATCAACTATTCATCTCTTTATAAATTTAGTAATATTGATATTTGTTCGTATTTATACGAAGTTAGACTTGTTTATGAGAGTATATTTTAGTGTATATCTATGTATGCTCGTTAATTCAAGTCCTTAAACCTGAAGTCAATATTTAAGTATTAATACTTTCTGCACAAAATATGCTGTGCATAATAGATATTTTTTATCCACAAAATCAAAATTTCCTCACCTTGATGGAGTATGTACTTGCTTCGGTTGACAGATTTAGATGACAGATTCGACATACTTCTTAATAAACTAGCAGCGTAACCGCAAAACGTTCTAATCTAAAAATTGACTGGGTTAATTTACTGGGTTTTACAAGCGTAACATTCATAAATACGCAAATATGTCAAGCATTAGAATAACCCAGGCTTAACACATAAACTTTTTTATAGGAGATTTAGAAATCTAATGAGTGTTAAGGCAAGTGGTGGAAGCTCAGTTGCGCGTCCGCAACTATATCAAACTTTACCTGTAGCAACCATTTCCCAAGCGGAACAACAAGACCGCTTTTTAGGAAAAGGTGAACTAAATGAACTGGGAAGCTATTTTGCATCTGGTGCAAAACGCCTAGAAATCGCCCAGACCCTCACAGAAAATTCTGAAATCATTGTTTCTCGTGCGGCTAACCGGATTTTCGTTGGTGGTTCACCAATGTCTTTCTTAGAAAAGCCCCAAGAACGGGAAATGGCCATGGTTGGAGCAGGTGGTGTTAGTGTCCAAGAAGGTATGGCACTAGGAACAGTCACCTACGTTGAAAGTCGTGGTGGCTTCTTTGAAAATCTCCGTTCCATCTTCAATACCTCTGCTGGTGGTCCCACACCTCCTGGTTTTCGTCCCATTAACGTAGCTCGTTATGGCCCAAGCAACATGGCCAAGAGCTTACGAGATTTATCCTGGTTCTTGCGCTATGCCACCTATGCCATTGTCGCAGGTGATCCTAATATCATTTCTGTAAATACCAGAGGTTTACGAGAAATTATTGAAAATGCTTGTTCTGGTGAAGCTACCATAGTCGCTTTACAAGAAATCAAAGCTGCTTCTTTGTCATATTTCCGTAAAGACCCAGTAGCCACAGAAATTGTCACCCAGTACATGGATGTGTTGCTCACAGAATTCCAAGCACCCACACCATCTACAAAAGTTCGTCAACGTCCATCCGGCGATCAACAAGGGTTACAACTGCCGCAAATTTACTTCAACGCAGCAGAACGCCGTCCTAAATTCGTAATGAAAACAGGCTTATCTGCTTCTGAAAAAACTGAAGTAATCAAAGCAGCTTACCGCCAAGTATTTGAGCGCGATATTACCCGTGCTTACAGCTTGTCCATCTCTGATTTAGAATCTAAAGTCAAAAACGGTTCAATCTCCATGAAGGAGTTTATCCGTCGTTTAGCTAAATCTCCCCTTTACCAAAAACAGTTTTACCAACCTTTTATTAACAGCCGGGTAGTTGAACTAGCATTCCGTCACATTTTAGGACGGGGCCCAAGTAGCAGAGAAGAAGTCCAAAAATACTTCTCAATTATTTCCAATGGTGGTCTACCTGCATTAGTTGATGCTTTAGTAGATTCCAACGAATACAGCGATTATTTTGGCGAAGAAACAGTTCCCTACATTCGGGGTCTGGGTCAAGAAGCTCAAGAATGTCGCAACTGGGGACAACAACAAGACCTGTTTAGATACAGTGCGCCTTTCCGGAAAGTTCCTCAATTTATTACCACTTTCTCTGCTTACGAACAGCCATTACCTGATCAACATCCCTACGGTTCTGGTAATGACCCCTTAGAAATTCAATTTGGGGCGATTTTCCCGAAAGAAACCCGCAACCCCAGCAGCAGTCCTGCACCTTTTGGTAAGGATACTCGCCGGATCTTAATTCACCAAGGCCCTGGTATTAATAACCAACTCAGCAACCCTAAAGCACGTAGTGTTGCTCCTGGTTCTTTGGGTGCTAAGGTGTTTAAATTAGACCAGTTACCCGGTACTATGAGCAGAAATGCTGGTAAGGGTACAAGTGTTAAGTTCTCCGAAAGCTCTACCCAAGCGGTAATTAAGGCTTGTTACCTACAAGTATTTGGTCGTGATGTTTACGAAGGTCAACGCTTAAAAGTTGCAGAAATCAAGCTGGAAAACGGCGATATCACCGTCCGCGAATTTGTGCGGATGTTGGCGAAGTCCGATTTATTCCGCAAGATGTACTGGACTTCTCTGTATGTCTGTAAAGCGATTGAATATATTCACCGTCGCTTGTTAGGTCGTCCTACCTATGGTCGTCAGGAAAACAACAAGTATTTTGACCTTGCTGCCAAAAAAGGTTTTTATGCGATCGTTGATGCCATCATTGATAGTGAAGAGTACAATCAAGCCTTCAATGAAGATACTGTTCCTTACGAACGTTATCTAACTCCTGCTGGTGTGTCCTTACGTCAACTGCGTGTTGGTAGTATCCGCGATGATATCAACAAGGTTGAGAAGGAAGTAACCCCCCGCTTTGTGGAGTTGGGTGAAGTTACAGAAATGCGGACAGAAACAGACATTGAGTTCCGCGTTAGCCAAGGTGTTACTAAGCAGCGTGAGCAAACTAAAGTCTTTAAACTGATCGCTGGTAAGGCAGATAAGGTAGCGGTTAAAACTTTGATTGGTGGCGCTTACCGTCAAATCTTCGAGCGTGATATTCCTCCTTACATTGTTAAGAATCAGTTTTCTGAGTTAGAAAGCAAGCTAGGTAACGGCGAAATTTCTGTGAAGGAATTTATTGAAGGTTTGGGTTGTTCTAAACTATACCTGAAGGAATTCTATACACCTTATCCCAACACTAAGGTAATTGAGTTGGGTACTAAGCATTTCTTGGGACGTGCGCCTATGAATCAGGCAGAAATCCGCAAGTATAACCAAATCTTGGCTACTCAAGGGATTAAGGCGTTTATTGGCGCAATGGTTAATAGCTCTGAGTATATTCAAGCTTTTGGTGAGGATACTGTTCCTTATCGTCGTTTCCCAACTTTACCTGCGGCTAACTTCCCCAACACTGAGAAGCTTTACAACCAGCTAACTAAGCAAAATGATGACGTGGTTGTACCTAGTTTTGAAACTGTTAAGCCCCGGATTAAGACTGAAAATACACCAATGTTAGCGAATGCGATCGCAGATTTAGCGACTGAAGCTAAACAAATGGACAAGTCTAAACCCTTGTTTATTGAGTTGGGTCGTTCCTTCAATGACGGTCGTGGTCAGTCTGTAGAAGTTGGTGTGGGTACAAGTCGCCGCAAACCAGTCCGTATTTACCGCGCTACCAGTGGGACAAATTCCCCAGAAACCAATCAGGTAATTAATGCTATCTATGTTCAAGTCATGGACGTATTTAGTGGACAAGTTCCTGGATATTTCCGCCGCAGTGATCTAGAAAGCAAACTGCGTAATGGTGAAATCACTGTGCGTGAGTTTGTCTTAGAACTGGCTAGTTCAGAAATTTACCGCAAACGGTTCTACACTCCTTATCCCAATACCAAAGTGATTGAGTTCTTATTCCGTCACTTATTGGGACGCGCACCAGCAACCCAAGGTGAAATCCGTCAATATAACAAAATATTGGCTGATAGCGGTTTAAGGGCTGCTGTAGAAGCGATGGTAAATAGCCCAGAATACGCTCGTTACTTCGGTGAAGATGTTGTACCTTACAACCGCTTCCCATCTTTACCAGCGGGTAATTACTTGGGTAGTATTAAGGCTGAAGCTGACCTAGTAAAACAATCTTGGTCTAGTTTGTCTCCTGCTGTTCTCACTGGTCGCGGTGCGAATAAATAGGAATGGGTAATGGGTAATGGGTAATGGGTAACAGTACAGAACTTAAGTTTTGTTTCCATGCCCAATGCCCAATGCCCAATGCCCAATGCCCAATAAATGAAAATGATTGTTACAAAATATTAAGAGCAGTCATAAATACTCAACATAATGCCGGACAATGTTTTCCGGAAGGATAATTAAGTTTTTCGACTTATGTACTTTTGTTGAGTAAATGTAACTCGCGGTGTACTAAGATGCAAAACTGTTATCTAACAATCAAAGTTTTACCAGTGTAAAAGCTGGTGTCATTAGTTTTGGAGGAATCCATTAATGAGTATCGTCACGAAGTCCATCGTGAATGCTGATGCAGAAGCTCGCTACCTCAGCCCCGGCGAATTAGATCAAATCAAGAGCTTTACTTCTGCTGGTTCACAACGTTTACGCATCGCTCAAGTTTTAACCGAAAACCGCGAGCGCATCGTTAAGCAAGCTGGTGATCAGTTGTTCCAAAAACGCCCTGATGTTGTTTCCCCCGGTGGTAACGCTTACGGTCAAGAAATGACAGCTACTTGTCTTCGTGACCTAGACTACTACTTGCGTCTAGTAACCTACGGAGTCGTTTCTGGTGATGTAACCCCCATCGAAGAAATCGGTATCGTTGGTGTACGTGAAATGTACAAGTCCTTGGGTACTCCCATTGACGCTGTTGCTGGTGGCGTTGCTGCTATGAAGAACGTTGCAGCTACTCTGTTGTCTGCTGAAGATGCATCCGAAGCTGGTGCTTACTTCGACTACGTTGTTGGTGCAATGGGCTAAGTTACAGCTAAATAACTGCTGAAACTCAAAACCTATTGTAATCAAGTTGGAAATAAGGAAATAACAACAATGCAAGACGCAATTACCTCTGTAATTAATTCTTCTGACGTTCAAGGTAAATACCTTGACACCGCTGCTCTAGAAAAGCTCAAAGGCTACTTCGCTACTGGTGAACTACGTGTTCGTGCAGCTACAACCATCAGTGCTAACGCTGCTGCTATCGTTAAAGAAGCTGTAGCTAAATCCTTGTTGTACTCTGATATCACCCGTCCCGGTGGTAATATGTACACCACTCGTCGTTACGCAGCTTGTATCCGTGACTTGGATTACTACTTGCGTTATTCCACCTACGCTATGTTGGCTGGTGATGCTTCCATCCTTGATGAGCGTGTATTGAACGGTTTGAAAGAAACCTACAACTCCTTGGGTGTACCCGTTGGTGCTACCGTTAACGCTATCCAAGCTATGAAAGAAGTAACTGCAAGCTTGGTTGGTCCTGACGCTGGTAAAGAAATGGGCGTTTACTTCGACTACATCTCTTCTGGCTTGAGCTAGGATTGGCTTTGCACTTAGTGATTTAGGTGCGGCTTTATTAAGGTCTGGAAATCAAATGTGAGTTCTAGGTCGTTCTATTGCTTAGTGAAAAATGAGTATTAGCGGTCTAGTGTTGATGTTTGATTTCCAGACTTTGAAAACATAAATGTAAGAATTCAGGAGTCAGGAGTCAGGAATCAGGAGTCAAAATGATATTAATTTTTGACTTAATAGTTAAAAAGTTGACGACTGATAGCTAAATCCTTACAAATAAATTAAAGATTTGTACTCAAAGATATTTGAGATAAAAAAAGTTTTTCCAAACAATATCAGGAGATTTTGAGAATATGTCCCGGTTGTTTAAAGTAACTGCTTGTGTTCCTAGCCTAACTCGTACTCGCACCCAACGTGAATTACAAAATACTTACTTTACTAAGTTAGTTCCCTATGAAAATTGGTTCCGTGAGCAACAACGGATTCAAAAAATGGGTGGCAAAATTGTTAAGGTTGAATTAGCTACTGGTAAGCAAGGTACAAATACTGGTTTGAAGTAATTTGTATATATCAGAGATTATTTTGGTAGATTTATGAGGGGTCAGTGATGACCTCTTTTTTTATGGGAGGGAATAGGATGTCTGATAGCTATGGATTTTGTTTCGCGCAAAGACGCAAAGGAGCAAAGATGCAAAGGAAGAAGGGGATAAATTTTAATTTTTATATAAAAAGGGTAATTAAGAAGCAATTTGCATTTTGTTGGGTTCGGGGATAGATTCACCTTCTACTTCCCAAGCTTCTAAGTACATTTCAATTACTTCTTCACCGTTATAAATTGCTTCTTGACGAGTTTTTCCGTGGGTGCAAGGCATGATCACAAGATGGCTAAATTCGGGAATTGTAACTAGGAAAAGTTGATCTTCTTTTGACCATTGAATCATCATACTGTATTGACTCATTAATTTTGCTCCTCTCCTAATTCTTCCAGTTCAGTTAATAATTTTGCTAATTGCTTTTCTAGGTACGGTGGAACATCATCTCCATCTTTACCTGGAATTGCAATATCTACTTCAGAAAATCCCAGATGAGCGATCGCCAAAAATCAGACTATATCTATAGGAAGATAAAATTAATGCTTGGGACTGATGTTAAATAGTTCACTTCACGGCAATCTTAACAGATATGAATGAAGTATCTGGAGTGGGGGGAAAGGCGATCGCCTAATTAATAACTATGTGTGATTTAGAATTTAAAAGTTCTCCTCAATTTTCTCTGGGTATGGAAATTGAGTTGCAATTGCTTAATCCTTATACCCTAAAATTGGTAGATGGTATTTTACCGCTTTTAGAACTATATCCTCAAAGTCCTTTTATTCAAACAGAATTTAACCAATCAACTGTAGAAATTAATTCTCCGGTTTGTTTAAATATCCCAGAATTAGAAATAAATATTTTAGCTATTTTGCAGGATTTAAAATCTCGGTGTCAGCAGCTAAGAATGGAAATTTGTGCAGCGGGAACTCATCCAGTTTGCGATCGCTTTGCTCATGTCACCCCTCTCCCCAGATATCTTACTCAGCAAAGTAAATCTGGGTATTTGTCAGATTTAATGATGACTTTTGCTATGCAAATTCATGTAGGAATGCCATCGGGAGATGAAGCTGTAAAAATGATGGGTAAACTAAAACCCTATCTTCCCATTTTATTAGCTTTATCTGCTAGTTCCCCTTTTTGGTGGGGTAACGATACTGGTTTTGCTTCCTATCGTTATCGTTTTTTATCAATTATGAGAACTTATGGTATTTGCCCTAGTTTTAAAACCTGGCAAGATTTTGTAGATTTTTTTAATACTGCTCAAAATGCCAGAATGTTTAATTTAATTCGTGATATTCATTGGGATATTCGCCCACAACCGGATTTAGGAACTATTGAAATTAGGGTGATGGATGCTCAACCAACAGTCAAAGAATCCATGATTTTAGCTGCTTTTATTCATACCTTAGTTGTGCATTTATATCATCAATCTGAAAGTGAAACAACAGGCTATCTATTAAAATCATTGCCTTGGTTAATTGCCAAAGAAAATTTATTTCGAGCATCATATTGGGGCGTAGATGCTGATTATATTGAAGATTCACAAGGGAATAGTAGATTAATTAAATATATAGTTAAAGATATTTTGAATACATTAGCAGAAACTGGTGAATATTTGGGTAATAGCTCATATTTATTACAACTAGAAAAAAGATTGATCACTGGAGCTAGTTATAGTCGCCAAAGACAGGTTTTTGAAAATACAGGTTCTGTTCAAGCAGTAGTTACATCTTTAGTCAAAGAATTAAATGAAGAATTAAGCAATTTGCAAATCCCAGTGCAAGTCTAAAGGGTAAGAATTCAAGTGAGGCGACAATATCCTCGACTCAATACTTGTCGGTTAAGGTTAAAACAATAAAATTATGTAGGTTGGGTTGACGTTAGGAAACCCAACATTTACAAGGTTTAATTTATAAATGTTGAGTTTCACTTTGTACCCTCCGGGAAGCAAGCTACAAACTAACTTACAAAAAATTATTAACCGAAAGGTTTCGTTGGGTTTCACTTTATTCAACCCAACCTACAAAAATTATTAACCGAAAGGTTTAAAAAATATCTTGATAAATGACATACATCCCACCAAGATAAAGGAAAATCAAGGTTAATCCATCCCAGGTGATGTACATTCGTGAACGACTGACGGCGTGGTAAATTAGTCCTGTAATGGCGACTGAAGTCATAATCATGGCGATCGCAGCTGTAAAAATATGGGTGTAACTAATGTTTAACCAGAAACTACCTTGATGATAGATAAAGTCATAAAAGCCGAGTATGGCTAGGTTGGTGATATTCGAGCCAAAAACGTTAGATACTGCTAAATCTACGGCATTAAGCCTGATTGCTGCTAGGGATGCGACTACTTCCGGTAATGATGTAGCTGTGGCTAGGAGTAACGCACCAACGAAACTTGCACCTAAACCTGTGACTGCGGCGACGCGATCGCCTAAAAATGCTAACCAGATACCAAGAATGACAATGAAAATAGAAAGAATCACAAATCTGCGATAGGCTTGGACTGGGGTAATGTGTTGATATTGAAAAGCTTCTAATTCTTCTTCTAATACTTCTGCACGTCTTCTAGTTTCAAATTGGGCAATCATCCGAGCGCTAACAAAGTAAAGTATTAGTAAAATGATGCTGGGAATACCAACCCCTCCCACGGCTATATTAATTTCTGTTCTTGATAACATCATTCCTGTAGCTGTCACACCCAGCATAATACAGCCTAAACTTGCGGCTAACCCGTGACTAATTTGCGCTCTTTTTAATAATGGTTCTGTGCCATTGCAAATATCTAATAAGGCTAAAATAAGTAAGTTAAACAGACAACTACCTAAAATGCCTCCTACTGCTAAATCTGGAGAATTGAAGATAACTATGGCACTTGTTCCGGTGGCTAATTCTGGTAAAGAAGTCACACCTGCTAACAGGATTGTACCTACCCAAGTCCGTCCTAGTCCGGTTTTCTCTGCCATAATATCCGCACTTTGGGAAAGCCATGATCCCACAGCAATTACTAAGGTGATGCACACAATAACTTGCAGAAATAACAGCATGATTAATTAAAATATCTAAACTTTTCAAACATCCTCTGAGAAAATGGTAACAGCAATTTTTCAGTTAAATTATTTATAAGTCATGATCCAAAATTCTCATAATTATGATCATTCCCGGATTTCAATTATTATTCCTACTCTGAATGAGGCCAATAATATTACAGCTACAATTAATAGCACTGAACTGAGTACAAATGTAGAAGTAATTGTTGTTGATGGTGGTTCAGATGATGATACAGCAGCGATCGCCCAATCTTTGGGTATAACGGTGATTTCTTCCCCTCCTGGCCGTGCTATACAAATGAATAAAGGTGCTGCGATCGCCAGTGGTGAAATTCTCCTCTTTCTCCATGCTGACACTCGTTTACCTCCAGGTTTTGACCAAATGATTCGCACAGCATTACAACAACCTCAAACTATAGCGGGTGCTTTTGCATTAAAAATAGATGCACCCGACTGGGGTTTGCGTTGGGTGGAGTGGGGAGTAAAATTGCGATCGCATTTATGGCAAATGCCCTATGGTGATCAAGCTATATTTGTCACCAAACAAGCCTTTTATGAAATTGGTAATTTTACCCAAATACCTATTATGGAAGACTTTCATTTAATAAGCCAGCTAAAACGCATCAGTAAAATTACACTTATCGAAGTTCCTGTGATAACATCACCAAGAAGATGGTTAAAAAAAGGTATCTTCAAAACTACCCTACTTAACCAAATCATCATTATTGCCTATTTATGCGGTATTTCCCCAGAACGTATCCGTAAATGGTATCGTCAAGAAAAATTCAGCAGAATTTAAGCTGCTTCTCATTTAACTTACCCTATCTTGGTAGATGATAAATTCATAATCGGTGAAAAATCAGCTTAATGTCACGATGCCAAACCACAAATTCCGAAAATTCCGATTAAATCGAAAACTCAAATTTTTATGTTTAACTTGCCTAGTTATAACCCTAATAGTCGTTAGTCAATCTATTAACATTCAGCAAAATTTACAAACATTTATCACTTGGGTAGAAAATTTAGGTATTTGGGGACCGATTGGATTTATTATTATCTACAATATAGGCACTTTATTATTTATTCCCGGTTCATTATTAACTATCAACGGTGGCTTTTTATTCGGTTTATTTTGGGGTTCTGTATATGTTTTAATCGCTGCTATGATTGGCGCAATTTTAGCTTTTGTTATGGGTCGCTACATTTCCAAAGATTGGATTTGTCAACAACTAGAAAAACACCCTAAATTTAAAGCTATTGATCACGCAGTTACTCAGGAAGGCTGGAAAATAGTTTTATTAACTCGTCTCTCCCCTCTATTTCCTTTCAATTTATTAAATTATGCCTTTGGTGTTACTAACGTTTCTATATTTGACTATATCTTAGGTTCATTCGGCATAATTCCTGGTACTGTAATGTACGTTTATATTGGTTCTATTACCACTAATTTAACCCTGATTTCTACAAATACACAACCAACAAGTTTAGAAATTAAGATTTGGCAATATATCCTACAAGCAGTTGGTTTAATTGCTACAATTTATGTAAGTTTTTATATTACTAAAATAGCGCAAAAAGCATTGAATGAAAAAATTGAACCAGGAGACATAAAACCCAGATGTATTGATAAGTAAAAATTAAATAATCAAATAATTAATTTAACTAAGTTAAATTGGAACAATATCAATTTTATAGGAAAAACAATGCACAATCTAATTTCACAACCTCAAATCCTAAACTTGAAAACCTCAAATAAGCTACGGAAGCTATGTAAATTAGGAATTCTCACTTTATTATCAATTATCATGGTTTTAATTTTCAAACAAGATATAGTTTTAGCACAGGAAGCCACAAATACATCTACATTTAATCCCCAAACTATTTTAAGAAATGCTTTACAGTGGATTGATGGTTTAGGTGCAGTAGGAGCAATTGCTTTTATTGGCATTTATATTATTGCCACAGTTGCATTTTTACCAGGTTCGATTTTAACATTAGGAGCAGGTGTTTTATTTGATGTAGTTTTAGGTTCTATTTATGTATTTATCGGTGCAACTTTAGGTGCAACATTAGCATTTTTGGTTGGACGTTATTTAGCCAGAAATTGGGTAAGTAGTAAAATTGCAGATAATCAAAAATTTGCAGCGATTGATAATGCTGTTGGTAAGCAAGGATTAAAAATTGTTTTATTAACCCGACTTTCTCCGATTTTTCCTTTCAATTTATTAAACTATGCTTTTGGAGTGACTGCGGTTTCTTTAAAAGATTATTTCTTGGGTTGTATAGGGATGATTCCCGGTACAATTATGTATGTTTATATTGGTTCTTTAGCTGGAAATTTGGCTTTAATTGGGACTGACAATCAACCTACTAATCCTACTATTACATGGATAATTAGAATTGTGGGTTTTATGGCTACAGTAGCTGTTACAGTGTATGTAACTAAGATAGCGAAGAAGGCTTTAGAACAGGAGGTTACTGAGGATAATTCATGATTTACTGGTAAGATTTAAGCAGTCTTTACGAAGGAAGATAACGAACCACAGAGGCACAGAGAACACAGAGATTAAGAATTTAGGAGTCAGAATATATAAGAGATTAGATTATATATGAAACTGAAAAGATGTGATTAGAAAATTATGGGTGCTAAGGGTTTAATCAAATTGCCTAAATAAGATTTTCATAAGATAATTTATCCTTGAATTGTAGAGGTATTAAATAATGTCTAAGTTAGATTTTGAAAGAGTTACAGTTTTACCAATGGATGAATATAATCAAAAATTGGTAGCTAATGTTCATCCTGAAAATTGGATTAATCCTCAACCTGCTGACTGTTATGATTTAGTGGTAATTGGTGCGGGTACTGCGGGTTTAGTTGTTGCTGCTGGTGCTGCTGGTTTAGGTTTGGGTTTAAAGGTAGCATTAATTGAAAAACATCTCATGGGTGGAGATTGTTTAAATGTCGGTTGTGTACCTTCTAAGGCTTTAATTCGTTCTTCCCGCGTCATTGGTGAAATTTGGAAAGCGCAAGATTTAGGTATCAATGTTTCCCAAAATTATGATGTTGATTTTGCGACGGTGATGGCTAGGTTACGGAAAATTAGATCCGGTATTAGTCATCATGATTCAGCAGCTAGATTTAAAAATTTAGGTGTTGATGTTTTTTTAGGTAGTGGTCAATTTGCTAGTAAGAATACTATAGAAGTTGATGGGCAAATTCTCAAGTTTAAAAAAGCTGTAATTGCTACGGGTGCAAGGGCAGTAAAACCAGAAATTCGGGGTATAGAAGCGGCTGGTTATTTAACTAATGAAACGGTATTTTCTCTGATTCAAAAACCTCATCAATTAGCGGTAATTGGTGGTGGACCAATTGGTTGTGAATTGGCACAAGCGTTCCGGCGGTTGGGTTGTGAAGTCACCTTATTTCATCATGGTTCACATATTTTGAATAAAGAAGATCGAGAAGCAGCGGAAATTTTAGAACGGGTTTTAACTGATGAAGGGATTAATTTAGTTTTAAATTGTCAATTAGAAGAAGTGGTGACAGTAACTGAAGGAAAACAACTTTATTTTTCAACCAATGGAAAACGAGATTCTGTAACGGTCAATGAAATTTTAGTAGGTGCGGGGAGAGCGCCAAATGTAGAAGGTTTGAATTTAGAAAAGGTAGGTGTAGAGTATGATCAAAAGTATGGGGTGAAGGTAAATGATTATTTACAAACTACCAACCTTAATATTTATGCAGCGGGTGATATCTGCATGAATTGGAAATTTACCCATGCAGCGGATGCAGCAGCAAGAATAGTCATTAAAAATACTCTGTTTTCTCCCTTTGGTTTAGGACGTTCTCAACTGAGTAAATTAGTAATGCCTTGGGTGACATATACTGATCCAGAAATTGCTCATGTAGGAATATATGCACAGGAAGCGAAAAAACTGGGTATGGAAATAGAAACAATTAAGATTAGTTTTAATAATTTAGATCGAGCAATTACTGATAGTGAAGAAGCGGGATTTTTAAAGATTCATCATAAAAAAGGAACTGATGAAATTATCGGTGCAACCATCGTTGCTAGTCATGCGGGGGAAATGATTTCTGAAATTACTACCGCTATTGTGAATAAAATTGGTTTGAGTAAACTAAGCGGTGTTATTCATCCTTACCCAACCCAAGCGGAAGCAATTAAAAAAGCCGCAGATGCTTATCGTCGGACACTTTTAACATCAAAAACTAAAAAGATTTTGCAATTTTTAACTAAGCTTTCTTGATGTATTTATTTTTGAAATTTGCAGATTTAACTTTATAAATTTGATTCCGTTTCAGGAGCGATGATTTCCCCACTACCCAGTTGTAAAATTATATCGTGATCGGTAATCAATTCATTCAGGTCTGTAACCGTTAAATTCATATTTTTGCAAGCTTGGCTTAGTGAGTAAGAAAATGTTTTAACATCATCACCATAGCCACATTGATAAGCAGCAATTTGTATTCCTTGTTTGGCATTTGCTCTCGCACAATCTACCAATTCTGTACCAGATAATTTTGTTGGTGACATCATAAACTCTTTTATCTAAATTATATCTTTTATGTTCAATCTTGTTTTTAACTTTACTTTGTCATCCTTAAATATTGTCAATTACTTATACTTTATTCATCTATCTGATGGAGTAAATTTAATTATGTAATCATGAGTGATTGATTTTTTGATTTCTCCTCATAGATTATGATAACTAATAGAAAGAACCTTGAATTGACATTTCAATTCAAGGTTAACTATGTATATTACTCCCAATAGTCTGTAATTTCAGACCTTTACACCCTGAATAGTTGCAAACAGATTTTTACAAAAGGCACTCATTTTTGGCAAATAGGTGTGAAGTTTTCTCCCCACATCGCACACACTTTTAATCCAACTACTGAAAACAAGTACAAGACCTCTATAGATGTAGGATTTCTCCTTAGTTAACATCTGCTTCTAATTTAACCATTATCTAATTGCTGGTTATCATTCTCTAGAAGTAAATAAGCTGTAATTTTTTCTACCGGAAGATATATAATATATTGATTTTTAATTCAACAGTTTGCAAGTATGGTTATATCTTAATAAAATATCTGAATTTGGGTATAGATAGTTGAAAATTTAGAATTATAAAATATCATTTCAAGCTGTAGAAGGAATTAACAAAAAGATACAGATTAAATTATTATTTATAGTCTCTCCAAGAATATAGCTGATATAGTAAAGATTGATTGGTATCTATCTTGGTTAGAAGGAATTTGTAACTTGGTGTGGGAAAAAGTAACTAATCAGTAAGTAGATTTTTCCCCTTTCCCTATTAACCGAAAAAATAATCATTTATTCGGGGAATGAATTATGATAACAATGAATATTTCTAATTTAGAGCAGATTGAGGAGTTTCACAATTTACAATTAACTTTACGTGAACGCTGGAAAACTAGCGAAATTTTTGATAAAAGTGAAGCAGATATTTTAATTATTCCTTCTTTGAGTATTGATCAAGGAGAATTACAAAAAATAGAAGGTTGTGAACACTATGAAGAAAGATTACTTTTCTCATTAATTCGATTAAGAAATCCCCGGACTAGGTTAATTTATGTGACATCAATGCCACTACATCCGAGTATTATTGATTATTATTTACAACTACTTCCGGGAATTCCATTTTCCCATGCTCGTCATCGTTTATTACTACTTTCTACCTATGATGCTTCTCTAAAACCCCTCAGTCAAAAAATATTAGAACGTCCTCGGTTAATAGCAAAAATTCGTCAAGCTTTACGGTTAGATAAAGCTTTTATGGTGTGCTACAATTCCAGTTTTTGGGAAGCAGAATTGTCACTAAAATTAAATGTACCTCTCTATGCTGCTGCACCAGATTTACATATTTGGGGGACAAAAAGCGGTAGTAGAGAAATTTTTAATCATAGTGGTGTACCCCATCCCAAAGGTAGTAACCTGGTTTGGAATTCCCCAGATTTAGCAACAGCAGCGGCAAATTTATGGGAAAGTCAACCCATATTAAAACGAATGGTTGTTAAACTCAATGAGGGTATTTCTGGTGAAGGAAATGCAATTTTAGATTTACAACCTTTAACAGATTTTGCACCAGGTAAAAGTTCCCATGCTCAAAGGGTAGCAGCAATTAGCGATCGCTTTGTAAATCTGCGTTTTCAAGCCACAAAAGAAACCTGGTCTAACTTTTCTCAACGTATCCCAGAACTCGGTGCAATAGTCGAATCATTTATAGAAGGAGAAATTAAACGTTCTCCCAGTGTCCAAGGACGCATTACACCTGATGGAAAAGTCGAAATTCTCTCCACCCATGATCAAATTCTCGGTGGTCCCGACGGTCAAATTTATCTCGGTTGTCGCTTTCCTGCTGATCAAGAATACAGATTACAACTACAACAATTAGGTTTACAAGTAGGTGAAAAACTTGCAGAAAAAGGCACTTTAGAAAGATATGGAGTAGACTTTGTTACCGTTGATCAAGGTGATGGCAAATGGGATATTCAAGCCATAGAAATTAACCTCCGCAAAGGTGGAACTACCCACCCATTTATGACCTTAAAATTATTAACTAATGGCGATTATGATCTATCCACAGGTTTATTTTATAGCCAACAAGGAAAATCTAAATATTACATTGCTACTGACAATTTACAAAATGATCACTACCGGGGATTATTACCTAATGATTTAATGGATATTATCGCCCATCATAGATTACATTTTGATACTGGCACGGAAACAGGATCAGTATTTCATCTCATGGGTTGTCTTTCCCAATTCGGAAAATTAGGATTAACCAGCATAGGAGATTCTCCTCAAGAAGCAGAAGATATTTATAACAAAGTTATTCAAGTTCTCGATTTAGAAAGCAGTGATGAACATATTGGAGATCAACTGTTTTCTGATTATGCTTTTCCTATTACCGCTGATAGTTTTGGTTATTGATAATTAGCCAGCATTCAGCCCCTAGATAAATAATTAACTAATAGCTGAATGCTATCTAAAATTTACCAATTTGCTGCATGACGTTTTTTATAGGCAACACCAGTAAAAGGTTGAAAACCAATCACCGGATAAGCATCATCCGTAGGGCTAAAAATTCTCATGAAAGCTTCAGAAATAAACTGGATCATACTAGCAAGCACTCTGGAGATAATCATAATTTTCGACTCCTTTTTTTATGCTCTTGATCTGAGATATTTATAACTTTACTGCCGATATTTATTAACTGCTCATCTTCGCAATATATTGCAAGTTTCCGCAATAATTTTTTAAATATGTTTGCAATACTTAATTAATTGGATAATTCAAACTCTCTTTATTAATTCTAATTGTCAATTCTCTCAAAGTCAAAGCCCATTTTTTGCCGTTATTACTCGATAATACTATTAATAAATATCAAATTACAGGTATTTATAGCTAAATTTTCCTTGATTTATAACTATTTTAGCCATTATCAGCCTAAGACTTGACATTAATTATGGTAGAAACTACCATAATAAAATAAGCACTCTTGCTAGGACGCTTAAAAATGACAAATTTTGCGGATGTTAATCACAATAAAGACAGCGGACAAAACCCAGAATTAAATATCAACCCTGAAAACTACAGCTTGCTAACTGACTTGTATCAGCTAACAATGACAGCTTGTTACACTGGAGAAGGGATAGAACAAAAACAAGCCAGTTTTGAAATGTTTGTCAGGCGCTTACCTGAAGGTTTCGGCTATTTGATAGCTATGGGTTTAGCGCAGGTTTTGGAATATTTATCCAATTTTCGTTTTCATGCTGCTCAAATTTCTGCTTTACAGAAAACAGGAATTTTTAATCATGTACCGGAGCATTTTTGGTCATTATTAGCAGAGGGTGTCTTTACTGGCGATGTGTGGGCAGTTCCAGAAGGCACAGCAGTGTTTGCTAATGAACCATTATTAAGAATAGAAGCACCTTTATGGCAGGCACAATTAGTAGAAACTTACATTTTAAATACACTCAATTATCAAACTTTAATAGCGACCAAAGCCGCTAGATTACGTGATATTGCGGGGGAAAAAGCCACATTATTAGAATTTGGCACACGGAGAGCCTTTAGTCCTCAAGCCTCATTATGGGCAGCAAGAGCAGCCTTAGCGGGTGGTTTAGATGCCACATCCAATGTGTTAGCAGCATTACAACTAGGTCAGAAACCAAGTGGTACAATGGCTCACGCCTTAGTCATGGCATTGTCAGCCTTAGAAGGAAGTGAAGAAAAAGCCTTTCATGCCTTTCATGAATATTTTCCGGGTGCGCCGTTATTAATAGATACTTATGATACCGTTGCTGCTGCTAAAAAATTGGCAGAAAAGGTCAAGAACGGGGAAATGAAATTACAAGGAGTACGTTTAGATTCTGGGGATTTAGTCAGTTTATCAAAACAAGTGCGATCGCTTCTTCCTGAAGTGGCAATTTTTGCCAGTGGTGACTTAGACGAATGGGAAATACAAAGACTAAAAAAAGAAGGTGCAGAAATTGATGGTTATGGTTTAGGTACAAAATTAGTTACAGGTTCTCCAGTCAATGGAGTTTATAAACTTGTGGATATTGATGGTATTCCTGTGATGAAAATGTCTAGCGGTAAATTTACTTATCCAGGCAAAAAACAGATTTTCCGTTCTTATTCTCAGGGTAAATTAAAGACTGATAGACTAGGTTTATCAGCAGAAAAACCAGTTTCCGAACAACCTTTATTAGAGTTATTGATGAAAAAAGGTAAACAAATCAAACCATCAGAGAATCTAACCACAATTAGACAAAGAACAGCCGCATCCTTAGCTAGTTTACCAGAGGAAATCAGAAGATTAGAACATCCATTTGCTGTTAAAGTTGAAATTTCCGAAATGCTAGAAAAGTTAACTGAAAAAACGAAGAAACTAACTGGAAAAGACATCAATTAATATGAGAAATATTGCATTATTCGGCACAAGCGCAGATCCACCAACCGCAGGACATCAAAAAATTATTAAGTGGCTATCTCAAAGTTATAATTGGGTAGCAGTTTGGGCGGCAGATAATCCTTTCAAGGATCAACAAACACATTTAGAACATCGAGCCACAATGTTGAATTTATTAATTTCCGATCTAAACGCACCGGAAAATAATATTAGTTTAGAACAAGAATTAAGTAGTTGGCGAACATTAGAAACCGTAGAAAAAGCAAAATCAAAATGGGGAAATAATTTTGAATATACCTTAGTAATTGGCTCAGATTTAATAAATCAGTTACCCAAGTGGTATCATATTAAAGATTTACTAAATCAAGTAAAACTTTTAGTAATTCCCCGTCCAGGTTATGTAATAGATGATTTGAGTTTAGAAGCAGTGAGAAACTTAGGAGGAAAAATTGAAATAGCTAGTTTAACAGGTTTGGATGTTTCCTCTACAGCGTTTCGTGAACAAAAAGATATCGAAACCCTCACCCCCCCTGTAATTGCTTACATTCATCGGGAGCATTTGTACGTTTAAATGCCAGCACGCAACCATAATAAAATATCAAATTCTACTCACCATCAACAACCTTTAGCTGATTTTAAAGTCGGTGTTGATAACGTTATATTTTCCGTAGATACAGCCCAAAATCGGCTTCTAGTGCTGCTAGTAATGCGACAGCAAGAACCATTTTCAAACTCTTGGAGTCTCCCCGGTACTTTAGTCCGTCAAGGAGAATCTTTAGAAAATGCTGCTTATCGCATTATGGCAGAAAAAATAAAAGTTAATAATCTTTACCTTGAACAACTATACACTTTTGGTGGTCCTCACCGAGATCCCAGAGAACAAACTAATAGTTATGGAGTCCGTTATTTATCAGTTAGTTATTTTGCCTTAGTTCGGTTTGAAGAAGCAGAATTAATTGCTGATAAAGTCGCTGGTATTGCTTGGTATCCCGTTAAACAAATACCACAATTAGCATTTGACCACCATGAAATTATCACCTATGGACATAGAAGATTAAAAAATAAATTAGAATACAGTCCCGTAGCTTTTGATGTCTTACCAGAAACCTTTACTCTCAATGATTTATATCAGTTATACACCACAGTTTTAGGAGAAAACTTTTCTGATTATTCTAACTTTCGAGCGCGGTTACTTAAACTAGGTTTTCTCTCAGATACCGGAATTAAAGTATCCAGAGGTGCAGGTCGTCCTGCTAGTTTATATAAGTTTGATGAGAAAGCTTTTGCACCTTTTAAGGATAAACCGTTAGTTTTTATTTAATTAAGGTGATAGGTGACAAGCGATAGTTAAAATAAAATCAAAAATAATTATTACCCATTACCAATTCTCTTATTATATGAAAATCGCAATTGCTCAACTTAACCCCATCATCGGTGACTTATCAGGAAATGCTCAAAAAATTCTAGAAGCTGCACAACAAGTAGCGGTAAATGGTATCCGTTTATTATTAACACCAGAACTTTCTTTATGTGGTTATCCACCCAGAGATTTATTATTGAATCCTGGTTTTCTTAAATTAATGGATAGTACATTAAAAAAATTAGCTCAAGACTTACCACCTGATTTAGCTGTTTTAGTGGGAACTGTTGTTAAAAATAAAGAAGCTCAAATTATCGGTGGTAAATCTTTATTTAATAGTATTGCTTGGTTGGAAAATGGAGAAATTAAGCAATATTTCCACAAGCGACTATTACCAACTTATGATGTTTTTGATGAAAACCGCTATTTTGAACCAGGATTACAAGCTAATTATTTCGCTTTAGATGATATCAATATTGGCGTAACTATCTGTGAAGATTTATGGAATAATGAGGAGTTTTGGGGAAAACGTCATTATGCAGTTAATCCCATTGCTGACTTATCAATTTTAGGTGTAGATTTAATTGTTAATTTATCAGCTTCTCCTTATACAGTTGCTAAACAGCAGTTAAGGGAAGCAATGTTAAAACATAGTGCAGAAAAGTTTCAACAGCCATTAATTTATACTAATCAAGTTGGGGGAAATGATGATTTAATTTTTGATGGTCGTAGTTTTGCACTTAATCGTCAAGGTGAAATTATTTCTCGTGCAAAAGGTTTTGAAACTGATTTATTAATAGTTAAATTTAATGAACAAGAAAAAGATTTACAGTTAAATTCTATTAATCCAACTTATGAATCTGAAGATGAAGAAATCTGGCAAGCTTTAGTTTTAGGTGTGCGAGATTATGTCAAAAAATGTCATTTTTCCAAAGTTGTCTTAGGTTTAAGTGGTGGTATAGATTCGGCTTTAGTTGCTGCTATTGCGACAATTGCATTAGGAAAAGAAAATGTTTTAGGTGTGTTAATGCCTTCTCCTTATAGTTCTGAACATTCTGTCAGTGATGCTTTAAAATTAGCGGATAATTTAGGGATTAAAACGCAAATTTTACCTATTGGGGAATTAATGCAAGATTTTGATCATACATTATCAGAATTATTTACAGGAACAGAATTTGGTATTGCTGAGGAAAATGTTCAATCCCGTATTCGTGGGACTTTATTGATGGGGATATCCAATAAATTTGGTCATCTACTTTTATCTACAGGTAATAAATCAGAAATGGCCGTTGGTTACTGCACACTTTACGGTGATATGAATGGTGGTTTAGCGGTAATTGCAGATGTACCAAAAACCCGTGTTTACTCTATTTGTAATTGGTTAAATACCCATAATCAACAAGAAATTATTCCCCAACATATCATTACCAAACCACCGAGTGCAGAATTAAAACCCGGTCAAGTTGATCAAGATTCCTTACCAGCTTATGACATATTAGATGATATTTTAGAACGTGTGATTAATAAACATCAATCAGCAGAGCAAATAGTAGCCGCAGGACATAATCAAGAAATAGTAAATCGAGTATTAAAACTACTTTCCCGTGCAGAATTTAAACGTCGTCAAGCACCTCCAGGACTGAAAATTACTGACCGTGCTTTTGGTACTGGTTGGAGAATGCCTATTGCTTGTAAAATAGAAAATTATTGAGGATAAATAGCAAAAAAGTTAAGGTTACGGTTAGTGCGTTCTCTGATATGAACATTGGCAAAGTTAAAATAATTTCAGAGAACGCGTTATTAGTCTATAAATTTATCCAGAATTGAGGAGTAGTATTAAAGGCTTGAGATAATAACCACAAAAAATTAACAACCAGATACCTACTTGCTCTTTTCTATGTTTTCCAATTCTTTCTCAGTTCGTTCATAGGGTTTAGTCTTAGGTTCCCAAGTAGGAAAAAGACCAACAAAAAAATTATTTACAGTTGTACGTGCTTGAGTGCTTGCTTCTCCCACCGCACCAGGAAAAATCTTATCTCCCCCAGCAACAAACAGTACAGTTCCAATGAAAATAAAAGGTATATATCTTTTCATTTTGAAATTCCCTCGCCGAATACACTAACAACAGTAATTTCCCTAACTCCTATTATGCCCAGAAAAAGTATTAAAAATAACACGATGCCAAAGAAAATATCAACTAAAGTGCTAAGAGATAAATAATTACAAAAATATTCAACTCACCTCAAAATAAATATCCCCTCTTCAGCAAGCCCTAATTATCCATAGGTGGCAAAAGTGGGGAAATCATAAAATTGTATTTTGTAGGTCAAACTACTTGACAGAAACTGCATCAACATCAACAGTATTATCTGTAGAGGTAGAATCATCGCCAGTAGTTTCTACACGACCTGTACGAGCCTTCCAACCATCAATTACCAATCCAGAAACCTCAGAAACCAACAATGTTAACAGCAAAAGATCATCAACCTGTCCCACAACAGGGATAAAATCAGGAGCAATATCAATCGGACTTAAAAGATAAGCTACTGTACCAATAATTACCCACCAACGATATTTAGGATTACGCAGCACATTACGATACCAAGTGTAAAGCGATTGAATTGAGAAACTCATAATTTTAACCTTTAGTATCAGCGATTAACTTTTATTTTGGCAAATAATCCTTGAAACTCCCGGTGGGAATAACCGCCCTATTGTGTATAGATGATGGTAATCACCTACCATACTTTTTTAACTGCTTACCTAGCGATAGAGTAAATGAGTGTGGTAATGGTGCATTATCTCTAAAATTAAAATGCCCAGGCATAGTTGCTGTAATCATGGAAAGAGGAAACTTACAAAGTGGATATTTTAGACCTGTTTAAAAAAGGTGGCCCAGCAATGTGGCCTTTACTAGTGCTATCAGTTCTGTCTTTAAGTGTGATTTTTGAGCGTTTCTGGTTCTGGTTGCGAATCTTCACCCAGGAAAAAGAAATAGTGGAGCGCGTCCTTGATGCTGCCACCGATAACTGGGAAATCGCCACAGAAATAGCCAAAAAAGCCTACAGTCAACCCATTGGACGTTTTCTCTATGCACCCCTACACTTGCAAAAAATTGATGCAGAAACCTTCCGACTAGCTTTAGAGTCTACCGCCGCAGAAGAAGTAGCAGGAATGCGGAGAGGAGAAAAACTCTTAGAAGCTGTAATAGCCATTTCCCCATTGTTGGGATTATTGGGTACAGTCTTAGGTTTAATACAGTCATTAGGTTCAATTAGGATTGGTGATTTAGGAACAGAATCTACCGTTGGTGTTACCACAGGTATTGGTGAATCCTTAATTAGTACAGCTACTGGGTTAGTAGTCGCCATTGTGACATTAGTTTTTTATCGTTTGTTTCAAGGTTTTGTAGTCAACCAAATCAAAGTTTTTAACAAAGCTGGTAACGATTTAGAATTACTTTACCGTCAGTCTCCACCAGATCCTAACCAAAGTAAATTAGGAATAATTAAAGAACCCAAAGAAGAGACTGTTATTTCCACTTCCAAACGACGCAAAAACAATTTTAACCAAAACTCTGTACTCAACTCTGAAGAAAAAACCTCCCATACCTCACCTAACTCACCACCAGAGCTAGAAAATGAAAGTTAACTTACATACTCCCATTGAAGAAGCCCAAATTCAGATTATTCCTTTAATTGATGTTGTTTTTTGTATCCTGACTTTTTTCCTGTTGGCTGCGGTGCAATTCACCAGACAACAAGCTATTAACATTGATTTACCCAAAGCAAGTACAGGTACGACCTCTTTTGCTAACTCAAGCAGTAATATTTTACCTGTCACTATAGATGCTCTTGGGAAAATCTTCATTGAAAAAGACCAGGTAAGTAGGGAAGAATTGCAAACAAGATTAAAAAACTACGTTGAAACTAACCCTAGTGGCATATTGGTACTTAATGCTTCTCGCACAGCCACCTATAATGATGTGATTGAAACCTTAGATTTGCTCCGACAGGTGGGAGGTAATCGAGTTTCTTTAGGTATTATTCCTGGTGCTTCTCAAT
Organism: Okeanomitos corallinicola TIOX110; assembly: GCF_038050375.1. Lineage (NCBI taxonomy): Bacteria > Bacillati > Cyanobacteriota > Cyanophyceae > Nostocales > Aphanizomenonaceae > Okeanomitos > Okeanomitos corallinicola. The sequence continues at coordinate 4,007,185 of NZ_CP150886.1, forward strand.
CACTTGGTAATTTATCAGACTTTTCCACTCCCCCAGTTGTACCAATACCTAATACTGTCACCATTCCAGGGAGTGATCCGCAAAATAATCTTAACCCTTCTTTTCCCTTAGCCCCTAGTCCATTTTCCTTACCAGGACAAGGTATCAACCCCAGTATTTCCCCAGTATTTCCCAATAGTACCCCCCCTCCACTATCAACAACACCAGAAAATAACAATTCCACACCTTAAAGATGAGAAAAGTTGAGAATAATTCTGTAAAGTTTCATAAATTACCCTAGTCAACAGTTAACATTTATCAGCCCATATGATTTATAATTACGGACAGAGTTAATAACTGATAACTGATAACTGTAACAGTTCCCCCTAACCCATTTGTATAACCTGGGTTGAGGGGGATTTATTTTGGCTGGAAAACAAAGACTTTGAACAGCAACCCCTATTTACTAAATGCTTCCTATCTCCGAATAAGCCTGATAAACAGCCTTGACGTTGTACCAATTTAAGAAAATTCTGGCAATTTCTAAAGCTAACTGTGGTTTACCAAGATTAATTAACCATTGCAACAAAGGAGCGCTAGTTTTTTCATTGAATAAACCATTTAAAGATAAAATCCCCCATAATAACCTATGTAACCAAGTCATTTGAATCATCATTTTCACCTCCCAAGTGGGATGTTTTTGATAAAACAAAATCCCCATGCGTCCCCGTTGAATTTCCTTATCAATTAAATTATCAATTTGTGTTAATTCAAATGGTGGATGCCAATGATAACCGACGGCTTCAGGACATTTGATTAGTTGTAAACCTAAGTTTTTTAACCTTACCCCTAGTTCTAAATCTTCCCATCCATAAAGTTGAAATCTAGTATCAAATAAACCAGCTTTTTCTAACCAATGTTTGGGAATTGCCACATTCCCAGTAGCAAAAAAAGCCGCAGAAAAATCTGTGATTTTATATGGTTCGGCTGTGGGGTGATCAAAATTGCAAGTATTAATAACTGCACCATAGGTAAAACAGCAATCGCTCTTGAACTTTTCTCTGCCCTGCACCAAAGCATCCGTATGAGCTTGCAAAAAATTAGACAAAACTACTAAATCACTATCAATAAAAATAATAGTATCTCCCAGTGCTTTTTCTACACCGAGATTTCTAGCCGCAGCAGGCCCAGCATGATCCTGTTCAAAACAGCGTACATGAGGAAACTCTTCTTTATTTGCATCTAACCATTCTAATGTCCCGTCCGTAGAACCATCATCAACCAGCACAACCTCATAACCTGTTATGGGAGTTTGATCACCCAACTCTTGTAACTCTAAAGCGCGGAGGCACTTTTGCAAAATTGGCAACCGATTGTAAGTGGGTATTACAACACTGAAAAACACAGTTTTACCTAAAATACTATTATCTATCTTCAGAATATGACAAACAGAACACAGTCAAGGTTTCTGACTAAAATATTTGTCTGAGTACATAAACTTGAATTCAAAAGCTGATCAGGTCAGACTTTGAAAATTTTAATTCAAAATCTGTTGCACGAAAAAACTATACACGGTTGAGTTTATATATAATAATGACTCATTGTTTGTTTTTCTAACTGGAGAAACTAATGGGTCGCGCCAAAAAGGTTGTTTTAGCATATTCTGGTGGAGTAGATACTTCTGTTTGTATCCCCTACTTAAAAGAAGAGTGGGGAGTTGAAGAGGTAATTACCCTAGCAGCGGATTTAGGTCAAGGGGATGAATTAGAACCAGTTCGGGAAAAAGCCCTAAAATCAGGTGCAAGTGAATCTCTTGTAGCAGACGTAAAAGATATCTTCGTTAAGGATTACGCATTCCCGGCAATTCAGGCCAATGCGCTCTATGAAAATCGCTATCCTTTAGGAACTGCATTAGCTAGACCTTTAATTGCCAAGGTATTAGTCGAAACAGCCGAAAAATATGGTGCTGATGCGATCGCTCACGGTTGCACAGGTAAAGGTAACGATCAAGTTCGGTTTGATGTTTCCTGTACAGCCTTAAACCCTAACTTAAAAATTCTTGCACCCGCCAGAGAATGGGGAATGAGTCGTGAGGAAACCATCGCCTATGGGGAAACTTTTGGTATTCCTACACCTGTAAAGAAGTCTTCTCCCTTTAGCATTGACAAAAACTTACTTGGTCGCAGTATTGAAGCTGGTACATTAGAAGACCCAGCCAACGAACCCCCAGAAGAAATCTATGAAATGACCAAAGCCATAGCAAATACCCCAGATGAACCAGAATATCTGGAAATCGGCTTTGTCAAAGGCATTCCCGTCACAATCAACGGTCAATCCAAAACACCAGTAGAGTTAATCGAACAACTCAATCAAATCGTTGGTAATCATGGCATCGGTCGTATTGACATGATTGAAAACCGTTTAGTAGGCATCAAATCACGGGAAATATATGAATCACCAGCTATGGTAGTTCTCATCAATGCCCATCGTGATTTAGAAAGTCTCACTTTAACAGCAGATGTCACCCAGTACAAACGGGGTATTGAAGAAACATACACCAAACTTGTCTATAATGGACTTTGGTACAGTCCACTTAAAGCCGCAGTTGATGCTTTTATTCAACAAACACAAGAACGAGTATCCGGTGTTGTGCGGTTAAAACTTTTTAAAGGTAACGCCACCATAGTTGGACGTTGGAGTGATAACACTCTCTACACTCCCGACTTAGCAACCTACGGTGCAGACGATCAATTTGATCATAAAGCCGCAGAAGGTTTTATCTATGTTTGGGGTCTACCCACCCGCATTTGGGCGGAAAATAACAAGTAAGTAGGTGACAGGTGACAGGTGACAGGTGACAGGTAGAAATGTATTCTTCCCTGCACCTTGCACTTGTGTCCAATCACCTATTCTCCTAAATGCTTAACCTGGCGTGATTCCCACCAAATAGGCACAGCAATTACAGCAACTAAAATAATTAGTGCCAAAATCGCAAATTGACTTACCCAAGTAACTAATTGTTCTAGGGAAACAATTTTGCCAGCAAAGAACGCTAAAGAGACCATTGCACTAGCCCAGGCCGTAGCCCCAGCTAAGTTATACACCAAGAATTTACCGAAAGACATTCCCGCAATTCCCGCAAGTGGAGCAGCAAAAATTCTCAGTAAAGCGAAAAAGCGGCCAAAAAATACAGCTTTCGCAGCATTTTCACTAAATTGATCTTTAATACCTAGTAGTCGTGCTTCCGATATGCGAAATATCTTTCCTACTTGTAATAGGAATGGCCAACCGCCAACCCTACCAATCCAATAGCCGCAATTACCGCCAATTACAGCACCTGTAACAGCGTCACCCAAGACTAGCCAGTAATTAAGTTCATCACTACCAGCTAAGAAACCTCCTACTAGAGTTACGGTTTCACCGGGAAGAGGAATGCCCAAATTCTCTAGCAAAATTCCTAAAAAAATCGCCCAATAACCGTAAGATTGGGCAAATTCTTGGATATTTTCTAGTGAAATTAGCTCAAAAGACATCCAGCACCGCCGACTTTACAAATTTTTACTTTTTATATATCTTGGCTTGTCTTTGACTCGGGTGTCAACATATTTAAGCTACGTGTCTCTGTTTAAATTTTTCCCAAACCCTTACCCAACGGTAATTTGAATCATATTCTTCAAACTTTCACAACATATTTCTGAAATCTTCATTGCTTGCTCTGTAGTTCTATATTAAATTTTGGTAACTAATTATCAAAAACTTATGATTTTCAAAAAAATTATAAGATTTTTGTAATAGTTAATTTAGATACCGAAATTCCCAGGCATTTATGCCTATAATTTGGTTATCTATCAAATTTTATACGCTGTTTAACCATGATTTCTGTAGCATATTCATTGTAGTGACTACAATTAGGTTATGTACTGAGATTTATATAACTAGTATCATTACTGTTGACAGATGCTCAGGTTTAACAAAATTCTGGTTCTCTAGCGTTTCCACTACCAGTTCCACTACTTGGTGAAATTTATGACTCTTACACAAGACAAGCCCGTTATTTTCTTCAAACCCCAAGGCAGAATAGATTTAGAGACTGCCACAGCCTTGAGCAAAAAAATGGCAGAAGTCAAGCTTGAGTCTCAGCAACTGTGGGTGATAGATTTAGCAGAGGTTGGATTCATGGATAGTTCTGGTTTAGTTCCCCTAGTACAAGCACTCAAAGCTGTACACGAAAGCGGTTGTCGTCTAGTTCTTTGTAATGTACAAGCTCCTGTTAGATTAGTATTAGAATTAACTCACTTAGATTCAGTTTTTGAAATAGTTGATAATTACGAAGAAATTTTATCTACCTTTGAAGATAAAACTTTGGCAACAGCATGATAAACAACTGTTATCCATAAGGAAAAAGTCAGGTTAAACAAAGTTTTTCACTGTTAACCTTAATAACACATTACTCAATATAACAATTATAAGCAGCGCTCTAGCAAGCTTAACCTCTATTTATCTCAAGCTATATGTAGATTTAATAGAGGTTTAGCCGCTAGGCGAATGGCTTAATTAAAAATAAATTAGCTGCAAAAAATCATTGATATGTCTACAACTCGTCATTATCAACATTTGCTGTAGTGTAGCAATGGACAAGGCTGTTAGGACATTAAGCAGAACTAAAACTTAGACACTGAAATACTTCTAGCTCTGTCACCTGTCACCTGTTCCCTGTCACCTACTATATTAGACATTTTGAGGAGCAGATATACTATCTTGTTCATGAATTGGAATTGAACTAGAAAAATTTGGTAGATCTATACCACTATGACTAGAGTGACGAGTTTTCAATGCTAGACGATAACTAACACTCTGTAACTCCGCTTGCAGTTGGCGGTTTTCCCTTTGTAGTATAGCGACTTTGTCTCTAACAGGTGTCATTCTTTCCTCAAATTTACGACGATAAATTTGGGGTAACTCCTGTACTACCTGCTCTAACATTCGGCTGCGATCAGTTAGCTCTTGCACTGACTGTCTTAACTGATGAATTTCCGCATCACGAGATGTAATTTGCTCTTGGTAAAAATTTACTTGCTCTTCAACTGCTTGTAGTTGTTCCCTTAAAGCTTCTAATTGGCTAACATCATACTCAACTTCCGACTTTTGAGGAATAAAGTTAGTGTTACCCTTAACAAGTCGAAACAGTTCTTGAGACAGCTGTTGGACTAATTGATCCCGAAGCTGCAATTCTTGGCGTAACTGGGATACTTCAGTCGAAAGGTTTTGGATGTCGGGTGTTTCTGATTGGCTCACAGTAGTTTATATCTCTTATGTATAACTGCGACAAAGTAGGCTTGGGTAAATGCTTAAATACTGGAATAGTATATTTGAGACTCGCTGTTTTCAAGCAGGATTGAGTAAGTCAAAAGCTTATTGTAGGCAAGATTTTGTCCTTAGCTAATAACCTGAATACACAGAGGACAAAACTTTTTTCTGTCAAATAAGCTATGAAAGTAATTTCATATACAGCCTAATTAGTCAACAACAACTTAGGCATTTGTAACAAAGTTTTTATCTGTGCTGTTGTTTTTCTATCATACCGGTAGTGTATAGGAAAAAAATTCACTTAATGATTTTATCCAAAACATACCGCAATTAAGAGAAATTGACAACTGTTCAAATACGTAAATTTATCTAAAAAATTAATTTTTCTACAAAAATAAAAATGATTCGGATACTAGCGAGGAATTATTAATCAATCCCTCGCTGAGAAACTTTTAAGCTGGTACAGCTTCTGGTTCTGATTTTTCTTCAGGTACTTCCTGTTTAATAGTCAGATAACGAATTACTTCTTCACTTAAACGCATAGCACGCTCAAAAGGAGCGATCGCCGCTGCTGGGGCAGTATAGTTTAATTGAATGTAAATACCATCACGATGTCTATCAATTTCATAGGCAAGACGACGCTTACCACGATTTTGAATTTCCAAATTCTCAGCACCCTGCTCAGTTAGAAAGTTTTGGTATTTAGTCACAACTTGCTCTACCTGCTCATCTCCCAAATCAGGGCGGATAATGTACATTGTCTCGTAAACTGTGGTCATATATTCTGAATTACCTTATGGACAAAAAAGGCTGCTTTCACTGATTTATACAAGTAAAATTCCTAAGTTACTGATAAAAATCAGCATCTGAAGCAACAAGGAATTATAATCTTACCAGCTTTTGATCGTAATCATCAGCTGAATCCGCCAAAATTTACATATTTAAGGATATAAGTTAAACTTATGGCGCAACGCTATGTGCGAGTGAAAAGTCAAGAAGGACAAATTTTCTACGGGTTACTACAGCTATCTCTCAATGTGGAAATTTTAGATGCTCCACCTTGGTTAGAAGGTCAACCCACAGAATTAATCTTAGAACCCGATGAATACCGACTTCTTGCTCCCTGTTCACCTTCTAAAATTATCGCCGTAGGTAAAAACTATGCTGATCATGCAGCAGAAATGGGAGGTGCTGTACCCGCCGAACCTCTGATTTTTTTCAAACCACCTACATCTGTCATTGCCTCAGATATGGAAATTAAATATCCTTCACAATCCCAGCGGGTAGACTATGAAGGGGAGTTAGCATTAGTAATAGGCGATCGCACCTGTGACTGTACACCAGAGGAAGCCCAGAGCAAAATTTGGGGTTATACCATCGCCAATGACGTGACAGCTAGAGATCTACAAAAAAAAGATGCTCAATGGACAAGAGCCAAGGGTTTTGATACATTTTGCCCTTTAGGCCCGTGGATAGTCCGAGAATTGAATCCAGGCGCAAAAATACAGACGTTTTTAAATGATCAACTCCATCCAGTCCAATCTAGTTGTATTGATCAAATGGTATTTGCCCCTGATTTTTTAGTTTCTTACATCAGTCAAGTAATGACCCTATTACCAGGGGATGTAATTTTAACAGGTACACCCTTGGGAGTTGGTCCATTAAATTTGGGCGATCGCATCCGTGTGGAAATTGAAGGTATTGGCCGCTTAGAAAACACAGTTACCCAACGTTAAAACCTAGCGAACTTGCATATGTACTGCATCAGAAATAGCTGGTATTTCCGCATAACGCCCCATAACAGACTGGAAAACAGCATAAACAAATGATGCCAAAATGCCTAGAAATATCGTATTAGCCAAAGTTTGTAGTGCAAAGCCAGTACCTGGAGCCGAACCTAAAATTTGTAACCCTATAGAACACAAAATTAAGACAATATCCAAAAGAATGGCCTGCATAGTATTGAAACGGATAAAATGACTGATTTTTTCGTTTCTGACTACCAACAAGAACAGAGCAAAAAATATGACAATTTGACCAATTGATCCTAAACTATTATAAACTGACCCAACTATTAGCACTGGCAAAAGCAACACTTGTAATACCGGAAACTGTGCCATTAAAGAGCTACCAAATTTCAAGCTCTCAATTAGAGGTATTAAATAAGGTAAACAAGCAAAAATGCGATCAGGAAAAGTTATAGATCCGCGCCAATTCATAGTAAATTCTCCTATGACTAAATTTTAATAGCTATTTGAACATAGGATAACGCAATTGCCCAGTATTGCCATATAATTCTCTTATTTCTGTTTTATAGAAGTTGCCCACTAGCTACTGAATCTTATAAAGATTACTATCCTCACTAAACCAGAGAATAAAAAACTATTGACTACTGGATATTAGCAATACGGAAACCCATAATACACTCATACTGTTCAAGGTTTTGCTCCGTACATTTGTGAATAGCTTGACCGCAGCGGAGTTTACCCCCTTGCCAACGAGGTTGTCCATTATTATTCGCAAGCACACAAGACCTGCAAACTTGCTCAGGGGCAAAGATTTGATCATCCGTTAAAATGACTAACATCTCAATTCCTCCTGTCAATTCTTTGAGTATCAAGGTATGAACGCAGAAAATAGCAAATACTTGCTCACTGCACCTGATTTTATTGTATGTTAGATATCTTGGTTATTTCTGTTTGTTAGTCAAAATTAATACGTAGACTCTTATGATCAGTTAAAGACAAGCAAAATATCTCAAAATTTGCAAAAAGCTTATTAATACATAGAAATCACAACTTTCCTGTTGTTAAATAATCAAGTTAACATTTAAACAGGCTTTTAAAAAACAGTTATAGCCCTGATTGCAATAGTGCTGTAATCCACATCACCAATAACCTCAAAGATCATTCAAGGAATATTGCCGTGAATAAAACTAACTCAGAAATCCTCAAATCAGCTGATCCTGCTATCAACGAATTAATTAACCAAGAATTACAAAGACAACGTGATCATTTAGAAATGATCGCCAGTGAAAACTTTACCTCTGCTGCCGTATTAGCTGCTCAAGGTTCTGTCTTAACCAATAAATACGCTGAGGGCCTGCCAGGTAAACGCTACTATGGCGGCTGTGAATTTGTTGACAAAATCGAACAAATAGCCATTGATAGAGCCAAACAGTTATTTGGTGCTGCTCATGCTAACGTTCAACCCCATTCTGGCGCACAGGCTAACTTTGCCGTCTTCCTCACCCTGTTACAACCAGGGGATAAAATTATGGGCATGGACTTGTCCCATGGTGGACATTTAACCCATGGTTCTCCCGTCAATGTTTCCGGTAAATGGTTTGAAGTTCAACACTACGGAGTTAGCCAAACCACAGAACAGCTTGATTATGATCAAATTCGTGATTTAGCCCTCAAAGAGCGGCCTAAATTATTAATTTGCGGTTATTCAGCCTATCCCCGGATTATTGACTTTGAAAAATTCCGCAGTATTGCCGATGAAATAGGAGCTTACCTCCTAGCAGATATTGCCCATATTGCCGGTTTAGTGGCCACAGGTCATCATCCTAACCCCATTCCTTACTGCGATGTCGTTACAACCACAACCCACAAAACCCTACGTGGGCCACGGGGAGGTCTGATTTTAACCCGTGATGCGGAATTGGGTAAAAAGTTGGATAAATCAGTTTTTCCTGGTACTCAAGGCGGACCATTAGAACACGTTATTGCAGGTAAAGCAGTGGCTTTTGGAGAAGCACTCCAGCCAGAGTTTACAACCTACTCCGGCCAAGTAATTGAAAATGCCCGTGCTTTGGCTAACCAATTGCAAAACAGAGGTTTGAAACTAGTATCTAATGGGACAGATAACCATTTAATGTTAGTAGATTTACGTTCTGTTGCCATGACAGGGAAAAAGGCTGATAAGTTAGTCAGTGGTGTAAATATTACAGCTAATAAGAATACAGTACCGTTTGATCCAGAATCACCATTTGTTACCAGTGGATTGAGATTAGGATCAGCGGCCATGACCACTAGAGGTTTAGGTGTAGCGGAGTTTACAGAGATTGGTAATATTATTAGCGATCGCCTACTTTCTCCAGAATCAGACACAGTAGCAGCAGATTGTCGTCGTCGAGTAGCATCCTTATGCGAACGTTTCCCACTATACCCTCATTTAGAAGTTCCTATTCCAGCCATAGTCTAAGTAGTTAAAAATTTATTTTAGATTTGGGATGACTATGATGATCTCAAATCTAAAATATGAGTGGATAAAAATTTTAGTTTAGTCAATAGCTAATCCTATAGTGAAGGATTTGAGTCTACAACCTAAAAAAATTAAATAATTTGGCAGTAAATCACTAAATTAGGGCTAAAAAACATCAAATCTATCCAATATTTTTTGCGTAAGCTCTGTAATTAATAATTCATTAAATACCAAGATTATCTACTACATAACTATCTATTTAAGTGAATATCTAATATTCAAAAACTCTTATGCTGATAAATACCCTAAATGTAGTAAATATAATTTGTAGCAATAATCCTCACACAAATTTTTTCATATCAACCACAATACTGCTCGGAGAAAATCCTGATTTTTAAATAATTAGGTCTAGGAAAAAGTAAATAGTTAAAACTTTCAGGTTTTTCTTTCACTTATCCTCCAATCATTTCTCCAACAAGCAGCAAGTATTGATACCAACTAATTATTAGAAATACCGATGCCTGCCCAGATTTATCATCTGATAGCCTTTCTTGTAGCCGCAGTAGTCGTTCTTTGGACTATTCCCGATGTCAAAAAGTTTGGCATCAAAAATGGACGTGTAGATAAACCTGGTGGGAGAAAAATTCATCAACACCCAATGGTACGTTTAGGAGGAGTATCTATTTTTGCTGGTACTATTATCTCCCTATTAATTGTCTGGTGGTTAGGAGGTTTTGCCAACTTACCCCCAGAAAAAGAATGGCAAATTTGGGGCGTAACATTTGGTGGGATGGGGTTTTTCTTCATCGGTTTAGCAGATGACTTATTAAACCTATCTCCCTTTTTGCGCTTACTGCTACAAGTATTAATAGCCATTGGTGCTTGGAAAGCAGGGGTAAGTATAGATTTTGTCACTGTTCCTACCATTGGCATTGTTAATCTATACTGGTTGAGTTTGCCAATTACAGTTATTTGGCTAGTGGGAATGGTTAATGCTATTAACTGGATTGATGGTTTAGATGGACTAGCAGCGGGAGTAAGTGGAATTGCTGCTGTGGTAATGCTATTGGTATCCCTATTTATGCACCAACCAGCTGCGGCTTTAATAGCTGCTGCTTTAGCTGGTGCGGCCTTGGGATTCCTTCGATATAACTTTAACCCTGCTCAAATCTTTATGGGTGATGGTGGATCTTATTTTATGGGCTTTACCTTAGCTGCGGTAGGTGTGATTGGTTTGGTAAAAATCCCTGCCTTTACTGCTGTTGTCTTGCCCTATTTAATTTTAGCAGTACCAATTGTAGATATGTCAGCAGTAATTTTATCCCGACTGCGCCATGGCAAATCTCCTTTTATCGCAGATAAACGCCATTTACATCATCGTTTACTCCAAGCTGGTTTATCTCATAGGTTAACAGTTTTGTTTATTTACTCTTTAACCCTTTGGGTAGGTAGTTTAGCATTAGCCATTGCTGGTATTCCTAGCGGTGTTACCTATGCCTGTGCATCTACCTCTGTGTTAAGCTATGCTATCTGGCGAGTTTGGAAACTTTCTCGACAATCTTGATTTTAGTCATTAGCATTAACCGATAACTATAGCGTCTTCATATTTTCTAGTTTCATGAGTGCAGAAATTATTTGTGTTGGAACTGAACTGCTGTTAGGAGATATTCTTAACAGTAATTCTCAATTTATTGCCCAGCAGTTAGCAAAGTTGGGTATTCCTCATTACTATCAAACAGTGGTAGGGGATAACCCTGAAAGGCTTAAACAAGTAATTGAAATTGCCACATCCAGGGCAGAAATTTTGATTTTCACCGGTGGACTAGGACCAACACCTGATGACCTTACCTGTGAAACCATCGCTGATTTTTTTGGTGTTCCCTTGGTGGAACGGGCTGACATTATTGAAGATATCACTAATAAATTTGCCCAGAGAGACAGAGTGATGTCTCCAAGCAACCGTAAACAAGCATTAATTCCCCAAGGTGCAGAAGTGTTACCTAATCCTACGGGAACAGCACCAGGCATTATCTGGCAACCCCGTCCGGGATTAACTATTTTTACCTTTCCTGGTGTACCTAGCGAAATGCACCGGATGTGGACAGATACAGCAGTTCCTTTTCTGAAAAGTCAGGGTTGGGGTGAGGAGATTATTTATAGCCGTAGTTTAAAATTTTGGGGTATTGGTGAATCAGTATTAGCTGAAAAAGTATCTGCTTACTTTAATTTACCTAATCCCACTGTAGCACCCTATGCTGGTAAGGGAGAAGTACGGTTAAGAATTTCTGCCAAAGCATCTAATTCACAAGCAGCAGCAGCATTAATTTCACCTGTTGAACAACAATTAAGAGAAATTGCTGGTTTAGATTATTACGGCACTGATAATGAGACCTTGGCTTCTGTTGTTGGTGGATTATTGCGATCATCAGGGGGAACTTTATCTGTGGCAGAATCTTGTACTGGTGGTGGATTAGGGCAACTACTAACAGAAATTCCTGGTAGTTCTGATTACTTTTGGGGCGGTGTAATTGCCTATGATAATTCTGTCAAAGTTAGATTGTTGGCAGTTAATTCTGAAGATTTAGAAAATTTTGGAGCGGTGAGTGCTAAAGTAGCCGAACAAATGGCAGTTGGTGTTAAAAATTCTCTCAATACTAAATGGGGATTAAGTATTACAGGTATTGCTGGTCCGACTGGAGGGACGGATACAAAACCTGTGGGTTTAGTTTATATTGGATTAGCTGGTCCGGAAGATCAGGTAATAAATTATGAATGTAGATTTGGATCTATGCGAAATAGAGCCTTTATTCAGTATTTAAGTGCATCCACGGCTTTGGATAAATTGCGTCGCAGTTTAATTAGCAAATACAATGAATCAACTAGTTAATGTCTAAGTTATAAAACTTATCGTAGTAAACAATCGAAAGGTTTTTTATTCAGTATGGATACGATGAGGTATAGTTTGAGGTTTTAAAAAGTACGTGTAGTTTATTAAATATAGGAACTTTTGCAATAAATTATATTCTGATATAAGTAGAAGGAATGAGTTTTGAGCAAATTCTCATTAACATAGTCCCCAGATTCTGTTATCTTACAAAAAGCTTTTTTAAATGATGTTTATGACAAAATTATGGCAAATTGGCAAGACATTACTTTACCAATATGGTAATTCAGAATTTATATACACAAATCTTTGATAGATAATAGTAATTATTCTGATTTCTGTCCGGAAATAGTTTAGCTTTGTTGGCAAATGATGAGTATCTGTTTGAGAATATTTACTGTTAACTTACTTAGAAATTGATAGAGATGAAGGAAAGCTCATTTCCGGATAACCTTTGTAAATCATATTACCTGTAATTCTAAAAAATTTTCTACAGGAAAATAAGCCCATGGCATTCTGGCCGAAAAAGACAATCATTTCCAAATCAAATTCATCCCCTAGTCAGGAGTTAAGTCAACAAAAAAACTGGCTACACACATCTAAAAGCACCAGTGCTGAAAATAAGAAAATACATCAAGAGAAAAAAAATAACAAACAAACTGTATCGCCCTTAGAATTATCTGAAGTTGCTAAATCACAGGATAAAAACAATAAAGCAGTATTGAAAGTATCAATAATTACTGAATTTTATCCTCCTGACTATGCTGCTACCGGACAATTAATTGAAGAGTTAGCTAGGCAATTAGAGCAGCAAAATTTAAACCTTGAGGTTTTTACAGGGCAACCTGGCTATGCTTTTTCAACTGCAAATGCGCCAGCACTAGAAAAGTTGGGTGGTATTCGTATTCAGCGATCGCGTTCTACACAAGCTTGGTCTGGTAGGATTCGTGGTAAAGCAGTAAATGGTGTCTTGTTTACATTGCGTGCTTTTCTGCATTTAATTAAAAACTTTCGCAAACATAATGTATTTTTAATTACGTCCGCGCCCCCGTTTTTACCCATAGCTGCGTATCTAGCCCATCTTTGTTTGGGTATTTCCTACGTTTGTCTAATCTATGATCTGTATCCAGATATAGCAATCGCCTTGGGAGTAATACCAAAAAACCATTGGTTAGCAGGATTCTGGAGAGAACTTAATAGGAGAATATGGCGGAAATCAAAAGGAATTATAGTCTTAAGTCCTGATATGAGGGAGAGAATAATATCAATCTGTCCTGAAGTAACGGATAAAGTATCTGTAATTCACAGTTGGGGAGATCCTGAATTAATTGTACCTATTAGTAAAGAAAAAAATTGGTTTGCAAAACAACACAATTTAGTTAACAAATTTACTGTCCTTTATTCTGGTAATATGGGCAGGTGTCACGACACTGATACAATTCTAGAAACTGCTAAACAACTCAGAAATGAACCTATACAGTTCGTTTGCATTGGCAGTGGCGCAAAGCGAAAAAGTTTTATGGAGGCGGTAAAAAAATCAGGATTAACCAATTTTCTGTTTCTACCCTATCAGGACAAGGAAGTGTTACCTTACTCATTAACAGCTTGCGATTTATCCTTGGTAAGTGTAGATTCTGGGATGGAAAGCTTAGTTGCTCCTAGTAAACTTTACCCAGCATTAGCATCTGGAAGACCAATAGCAGTGATTTGTTCAAAACACTCTTATTTACGGCAGCTAATAACTGAAGGTAAATGTGGCGTAAGCGTAGAGAATGGAGATAGTTTCGCCCTAGCTGAATTTATTCGTTTATTGAGCAGCGATCGCAAACTAGCAGAATTAATGGGTAAAGCCTCTAGACAGTACTTACAATCAAATTTTACACCGCAAATTATAGCTAAAGAATATTTCCGTGTCCTAGAAAAATCTAGTTCTTAATTGTATGAACAAACTAGATAAATAATATCAACATGATATAATAGTTAGCTAGTTTACCAACGTTTAAAGTTACCAATTGAATAACTTAACTTTTAAATTAGGAGAAGGGCTTCGATGGTCTAATTGATCTCAGTCCCTCCATCGCAACCTTCTTATGATATTTGTTGTATCAAAGTAATTTTGGAGGCCGAAGTGCAGAGAAGGTGTGACCGAAATCGAAAACGTTCCAAACGTAGAGCTATATATTGTCCAGTGCATAGTTCTTACATGGATAGCATGAGTCAAAAATATAGCCTATTTGCTGAACAAGCAGGACAGCTACAAAAGAGAGGGATAAGACGAAAAGAAGCCTTAATGTTAGTTGCTGCCAAAACAGCAGTTCCTTTAGAGGGAGAGTGGTTAGAGGCTTTTTGGTGTGAAGATTGTCAAGAAACTAAATGGTATCACGTCCACAAACAAGAATCTGTATATGAATTATCATTAGCACCAACAGAACTGTGGCAACAAGCAACAGGGGTAATTAACCCTCATAGAAATCCTTCTGTGGGAGAATTTACATTTAGACAATCCCATGTTTTGGGTGGTAACAGCATCAAAGATTTTTGGATTAAAAATTAAATCAAAATTAAATCAAAAAAATAATATTCAGAAAATAAGCCATTGAGGCTCGTATAGGCAAAATTATGAAAGACATCAGTTCCCCACCAGAATTAATAATTGAAGCGGGAAGAACAGAAGGGCAATATTGGAAAGACTTGTGGCGCTATCGGGAGTTATTTTATTTCCTCGCATGGCGAGACATTTTAGTACGTTATAAACAAACAGTTATTGGTATTGCTTGGGCGTTAATTCGTCCGTTCCTAACTATGATAGTGTTTACAGTTATATTTGGAAGACTAGCAAAATTACCATCTGAAGGAGTACCTTACCCCATTCTCGTCTTTTCAGCCATGTTACCTTGGCAGTTTTTCGCCAATTCGCTGTCAGAATGTAGTAGTAGTTTAGTTACCAATGCCAGACTAATTTCTAAAATATATTTCCCTCGTTTAGTTGTACCTACAAGTGCAATAGTAGTTAGTTTTGTGGACTTTATGATTTCGGGGATGATTTTACTAGCCTTGATGATTTGGTATAATTTCGTTCCCAGTTGGCGAATTTTGACCTTACCCTTATTTATTACTATTGCCTTTGCTGCTTCAATGGGAGCAGGTTTATGGTTTGCATCCTTAAATGTTCAATATCGGGATTTCCGTTATATTGTGCCATTTATTGTCCAGTTTGGTTTGTATGTTTCACCCGTAGGATTTAGTAGCAGTGTTGTTCCTGAAAAGTGGAGATTGCTATACTCAATTAACCCGATGGTAGGCGTAATAGATGGTTTCCGTTGGGCAATTTTAGGTGGTAAAGCAACTTTATATTTACCAGGGTTTTGTCTATCCTTAATACTCGTATTTTCATTATTGTTTAGTGGCATTTGGTACTTTCGCAAAATGGAAAGAACGTTCGCCGATGTGATTTAGATTGGCTGGCTGATAGAATATCTTTTAGTAGTCAAGGTTGATGATTTTTTATATCTGATTCTGATTCATCTGTTGATGAAAAAGGTTTTATATTAAAATAAAATTAAGCATAAAGCGTTGACTTTAATGAAATATATTGCATGAGTCTGAAATATTACGAAATAAGAGAATCAAGATTTTAAATCTGTGGATATTAATTTAAAATTAAAATAAATTAAAAACAAATGTCTTATCCAATTATTCGCGTTGAGAACCTGGGTAAAAAATATATTATTGGACTCCAGCAAAAGGAAAAATATACAGCATTGCGTGATGTAATATCTAACAAGGTCAAATCTCTTGGTAGTTTAATCAACCCAAAAGCTGTCAAAGAAAATCCAAATTTGGAAGAATTTTGGGCTTTAAAAGATTTATTTTTTGATATTAAACAAGGCGATAGAGTTGGAATTATTGGGCGTAATGGTGCAGGAAAATCAACTTTATTAAAAATTTTAAGCAGGATTACAGAACCCACTGAAGGACGCATAAATATTAAGGGACGAGTTGCTAGTTTATTGGAAGTGGGAACAGGTTTTCATCCAGAGTTAACAGGAAGAGAAAATATATATCTTAATGGTGCAATTCTGGGAATGAGTAAAGCCGAAATTAAACGCAAATTTGATGAAATTGTAGACTTTTCTGAGGTAGAGAAGTTTTTGGATACCCCAGTAAAACATTACTCTTCTGGGATGTATGTAAGGTTAGCTTTTGCAGTAGCAGCACATTTAGAACCGGAGATTTTAGTTGTAGATGAAGTATTAGCGGTAGGAGATGCAGCATTTCAAAAAAAGTGTTTAGGAAAAATGGAAAATGTAGCATCTGAAGGGCGAACAATTTTATTTGTGAGTCATAATATTGGCGCAGTTCGCGCACTTTGTAATCAAGGCATTGTCTTGAATGCGGGAACAATTATTAAACAAGGAAATGCAGAAGATTGCATTAGTGAATATTTAGCAAAAGTTGCTAACAACCAAGCTGAATCAGGAGAAACTATATGGGATATAGATGATGCTCCAGGTAGTGAAAATTTTAGGTTATCAAAGGTAGCAATATTCTCCAATAGTGGAGAAATAAGATCATCATTCTCTGCTCAGGAAGAAATTATCATTCACATTCACTATCAGTTATTCAAAAATATAGAAGGGATGCGTCTAGTTTTACAAGTGTTAACCCAAACTGGTGAGATAGCATTTACAACTACAGACCATGGACAACGCCAGAGTGAAAACGGCTTACCTGGACATCATACTTCTATATGTCGTATTCCTGGAAAATTGATGAACTTGAGTAATTATGTGATCAAACTATGGGCAGGAATTCCAGGTAAACAGTATCTCTTAGAACCCATTGAACTGATGATGTTTTCGGTTGTTGGTGCTGGAAATCATCACTCAACCTACACAGACTATCAACGCTGGCCAGGAGTTTTATGTCCAGAGCTTCAATGGGAAGTTGTAAGCGAAGACAACTAAAATCAGAATTTGGTATAAATCCAAAAATATAGCTATGAAAAATTCACTTTCTCAGTCAATTCGTAAATTAACTTTTTTATCAAAAGCAGGTTCTGCTGAAAAATATAAACCTACAGAAAATGATGTTTATTTAGTTTCTTATCCACGTTCAGGAAACACATGGATGAGAGTTATTATGTCTGAACTTTTATACCATAAATCAGGTGACAGCATTGAGGAATTACAAAATTATGTTCCAGATATTCACCAGCCAATTTTTACAAAAGACTTAATCAAGTCTAACTTTCATGTAATTAAAAGTCATTATCCATATGTTGTTAACAATAATATTAAAAATAGGGCATCAGTTAAAAATTATAAAAAAGTAGTTTACATAGTTAGAGACCCAAGAGACATATTAATATCTCATTACAAATACTTAAACAATTTCAGATATAGTATTAACTTTGATAAGTTTATCTGGGACTGGATTACTGGAAGAATTTGGCCTTGTTCATGGCAAGAACACGTTAATTCCTGGATAGGTATGGGGTATGAAAATATAGGTGTTGAAATAGAACTGATTAAATATGAAGACTTATTGCTAAATCCTGAACCAGAAATCATGAAACTAAGTACGATAATGGGTATTCAGTTTACATCAGAAGATGTACAACGCGCTCTCCAAGCGGCAGCAGTAGAAAAAATGCGTTCTAAGGAAACCAAGGGAATGCCTAGACATGAAAGACAAGAGAAAGCTCAGTTTATAGGTGAAGCAACAAATAAGCAATGGCTTGAAAAACTTACGGCTGAACAACTTAACCTAATTGAAGAATATCTAGGTCATACTATGAAGCGTTGCGGGTATACTGTGAATTAAGTTAAGGTTATAAACTTAGATGACAAACGAGCAAACAGTTAATTCTTTATTATCTATTACTCAAGTACACAAAGAAAATTATGACTGTGCAAAAGATAACAAGAATGAATTATCAGAACTAATCAATACTTCAACCTTTCCTCGCATCACCATTATTACACCCAGTTATAATCAAGGAAATTTTATTGAAGAAACTATTCAGTCAATAGTTTCGCAAGGCTATCCAAATTTAGAATACATCATCATTGATGGAGGTAGTACAGATAATACAGTTGATATTATTAAAAAGTATGAGTCTTTAATATCCTATTGGGTTAGTGAGCCGGATCAAGGGCAAACTCATGCTATTAATAAAGGACTATCTAAGGCAACAGGTGAGATCATAGCTTATCTAAATAGCGATGATTATTATTTACCAGGAACACTATTTAAAGTAGCTGAACATTTTTTGAAATTTCCTGAAACAGATTTACTGCATGGAATTTGCAGGTACGTAAATCAGCAAGGGGAAAAAATCGGCGAACAATTTGGCAATATCAACACCTTGTCAGAAATTTTAGACCTATGGGATGTATGGTGGAAAAAACGCCAATTTGTGCAACCTGAAGTTTTTTGGAGTCGAAGAATTACAGAAAAAATAGGTTTGTTTAACGAAGAACTTTACTTTGTCATGGATTACGATTATTGGCGAAGAATAATTCAGGCAGGAGGTATGATTAATAGTTTGGATGTTGAGTTATCTTGTTTCCGATTTACTGATCAGCAAAAGTCAAATCAAAGTGAAAAAGTAGCTAATGAATTGTTAGATTTAGTACGTCCTCTTTTGTGGGATAAACTTACAAACCTATCTTGGCAGCAAAGATTAATTTTGCAAGGTAAATGGTTATATAAAGTTAAGTTTCTAGATGAAGTTGAACAGTCTGTAATTAATAATGATGGAAAATTAGTTCGTTGGTTTAAGACTATGGGAGTGGTTGTAAGATATCCACAAATATTGCTGGTTTCATCTTTTCAAGGCAGATTCAAACATTGGTTCAATAGATTTATAAAATGAAATTTTGTATAAATCTGACACTAAAACAATTTCTATTACCATAAACTTTAAAGATAATGTCGAGCTAACTGTAGAAGAGAAAGATTTAATTATAAACTCTCCAGCTTACAGTTTTTTTAAATGTCTAATCTGGAAATAGATACTGAACATAGTACACAATCATTATTAGACCTAAAAAACAATTTCAGAAAGCCTAGAATTACATACAGCAGATCAATCAACAACAGGTGTTGAGAAAAATAAATTACAAAAGAGTAAAATAGACAAGATGTTATCTAAAGTAAAGCAAAAAATAAAAAAAGTCACCAAAAATCTGTTTATATAAGCAAATATTTCTCTATCTACTATTGACTGCAACTGTAGCAAAATTTAACCTGGGAAAAATAAAAATGTTAAATGAATTAAACGACAAATTACAGGAGAAATTAGTATTTTTTATTCATCTACCAAAAACTGGTGGAACTACTATGCACTCAATTATTGGGAAGCAATATAACTCGGTAGAGATATTTAAAACAGATCAACAATATAATTCAGATTTTTTCGTTCCAGATTTTGATGATCACAAGAAACAGCAATTAAAAATTGTTTCTGGACATTATTGTTTTGGGTATCACAAATATTTTGATAGACCTTTTACTTATTTAACCATACTTAGACACCCAGTAGAGCGAGTTATTTCCGACTACTTCCATATTATTAATGTACCTCACCACTGGTTACACAAAGAAGTTGGATTAAATAATATGACACTAGAAGATTTTGTGACAAGTGGGATATCAAAACTGACTGAAAATGCTCAGGTGCGTTTTTTATCAGGTAAAAACTTTGAAACGGATTTTGGTAAATGTTCTGAAAAAATGTTAGAAATTGCCAAAAATAACCTTCAGTCTTACTTTAGTGTTGTAGGAATTACAGAAGAATTTGATCCAACTTTATTACTTCTCAAGAAAAATCTAGGTTGGAAAATGACATCTTGCTTATACACTAAACAACGAGTAGGTCATCAAAGTAGAAAATCTTATAGACCGAGTGAAGATACTTATAAGTTAATTGAATCCCATAACTCTCTAGATATGAATTTATATGATGAAGTCAAAAGCAATTTTACACAAACAATAGCTTCTCAGGACAATAACTTTGGAGTTGAATTACAGGTGTTTAGAACTTTAAAACAATGGTCACAGTCTTACTCATCTTTGCACAAAAAAGCCAAAACCGCCTACAGAAATTTGTCTAAAGTGAATGAAATTGTATAAGTTAATTAATTTCCGTAATACCAATTAATGACTGAATTCTCGTGCTAACTTAAACAAGTCCGTTAATATTGCCAACCATCATAAATTATTAAACTATATGTCTCTTGGTTCTTTAATTCTCAAACTCCAACAAAATTATCAGCATGGTCTGGGAACGGCTTATTATCGGGATATAGTGAGAAATAAAATTCTCAGTTCTTTACCTGTAAAAGGTAATACTAGCAAAGAGTGTGAAATTCATGTTTTAACTTCTGCTAGTGATTGGCTAAACTTGGTTTGGACATTGAAATCTTTTTATCATTTTTCTCAGCGTCAGTACGCTCTGTGTATTCATGATGATGGAACTTTAACTGAGGAAAACATTACAACTTTACAGTATCATTTTCCAGAAGCGCGAATTATTAACAGAAAACAAGCTGACGAAAAAGTTTTACCATTACTATCATCTTATCCTCACTGTTTAGAGTTTCGTAAAACCAATCACTTATCACCTAAAGTATTTGATTTTGCTGCATATTTGCAAAGCGATCGCTTATTACTCCTAGATAGTGATATCCTCTTTTTTAAAGAACCAACGGAACTACTTAATCGTATTGAGAAACCAGAATATAAATTTAATTCACTGAATGCTGATGTGCAAAGTGCTTACACAGTTGATCCTGAAACTGTCAAAAACCATCTTGGTTTCCATTTAGCTGACAGAATAAATTCAGGATTAGGACTAATTCATAAAGATTCTTTGAATTTTGCTTGGATAGAAGAATTTTTATCTTTACCTAATATTATTGGACATTTCTGGCGTATTGAACAAACTATTTATGCTTTGTGTAGTTCTCGGTTTGGAGTGGAATTGCTACCCCTTGCTTATGATGTTCATTTAGAAGGTAGTATCAATGGTTCTCCATCTCGACATTATGTAGGAAAAATTCGGCATTTAATGTATCGTGAAGGTATTTGCCATTTGGTGAAAAATAGATTTTTAGAGGAAATAAAGTGATGAGTGATGGCAATATAGACACGACAAAGCCGCTAAGAGTCTTAATGATGCCAGATTACCGCACCATCAACCCCTATCAAACACTTTTATCTCAAGCATTAGGCAATGAAGGCGTGGAAGTTGTATTTCCTGATGGATACTATCGTTTCTTGCCAATATATAGAACTTTAAAAAAAAATCAAAACATAGATGTTCTACATCTTCACTGGCTAAATTCATACTTAAAAGGTAAAAATATAATAGTCAAATTTATTTATTCATGCAAATTTTTAATAGATATTGTTTTAACTAAATTTGCAGGTATAGAAGTTGTTTGGACTATTCATAATCACATTTCCCATGATGCCAAGTTTCCAATTCTAGAACACTGGGTGCAACAAAATCTGTTGTATCTAGCAGATAGAATCATTGTCCATGATTCTTTATCTATAAAACATTTTACTCTAAATTATAACTTTAATCAGTTAAAAATTGATGTAGTTCCCCATGGACACTATCGAGAAATTTATGATCATGCAATTCCTCAATTGGAAGCCAGAAAAATTTTAGGAATTCCACTATCTGGAAAAGTTTATCTTAACTTAGGTTTGCTAAGACCTTATAAGGGATTAGAACGCTTACTCAAAGTTTGGGAAGAAAATCAAGAATTTCTTAAAGACAGTACCTTATTAATAGTCGGAAAAGCATTAGATGAATTTTACCTGCAAAAGTTAAATCAATTAGCTGCTAATATCCAGGGAGTTGTTATTAATGCCAATTTTGTAGAAGATAGTAAGATACATATTTTTTTTAGTGCTGCTGATGTTGTAGTTCTTCCTTTTGAAAAAATTTTAACCTCTGGTAGTCTAATTTTAGCAATGTCTTACAATAAACCTATTATTGCTCCTCGTACTGATAGTATATTGGAAACTTTAGGTCAAGCAAATTTATTGCTTTATGATTATCAAGATCAGCAAGGATTATTTAATAGTTTAAAACTCAGTAATCAGATGGATCTAAGCAAATTAAGTGAGTTAGTAAATCAGGAATGTGATAAATTATCGTGGCATGAAATCGGTAAAAAAACTGCTACTATTTTCAATGACTTGTTAAGTTGTAGATAATTTAACTTAGTGAATTTTGACTTTTAAAGTCTTACCAAAATCAATAATCAATTACTCTTAATTTAAAGAAATTATCATGCAATTATCCAAACAATCTATGCCTAAAAAAATATCCAGAATCATTCTTAGAGAATACTATACTTACGCAGTAGGATTATCAAAGAAATTAGTTTTACCTCAGACTAAATTTATTATTTTATCTCAAGGTAGAACAGGTAGTTCTTTATTACAAAGTCTTCTGGATTCACATCCTCAAATTCTCTGTGAAGGGGAATTACTGATGTATCCAGTCTCTTTCCCTAACCTTTATATAAAATCAATGGCTGCAAGGCAATATCAAAAAGAAGTAGCATGGGGATTTAAAGTTAAACCATATCACTTGACAGCCACTCAAAAAATAGATTTAAACAAGTTTATTTGTGATTTTTATGCAGAGGGTTGGAAAATAATCCGACTAGAAAGAAAAGATATTTTTCGTCAGACCATCTCTGGAATAATTGGTAAGTACCGGAATACTTGGGTGATAACTTCTGAAAATAGTAAATTAAACAAAACTAAAATTAAAATTGATCCAGATCAAGTAATCGAATGGATGGAAGGAAAATTAAAACAAACAAAATGGGAAAATGAGGCATTAGAAGGGTTACATTATTTAAATATTTCTTATGAGCATGATCTTGAGGATTCAGAAAATCATCAAACAACTTGCAACCGTATCTGTAACCATTTAAAATTACCAGAAAAAACAATTCAAACAAAGTTGAAAAAAACGACTTCAAGAGACCTGCGGGAAGAAATAGAAAATTATGATGAAGTAATAGATCGTCTCAAAAATACTGAATATGCACAGTTTTTACCTAATTTATAATTGACAAATCTGTAATGAATAAAGTTAGCATTCTGATTCCCTGCTACAATGCAGAAAAATGGATCACACAAGCTATAGAAAGTGCATTAAATCAAACCTATCTGAACAAAGAAGTAATTGTTGTTGATGATGGCTCTACGGATAATAGTTTAGAAATAATCAAGAGTTTTGGTAATTCTATTCATTGGGAAACAGGAGCAAATAAAGGTGGAAATGCTGCCAGAAATCGTTTACTAGAACTCAGCACAGGAACATGGTTACAATATCTAGATGCTGATGATTATTTACTTCCTGATAAGATTGAAAAACAGATTAATTTTCTAAAGCAGTTTCCTCATATAGATATCATTTATAGTCCTAGTATTCTTGAATATTGGGAAACAGAAATGTTAAAACAGGAAGTCCTATCTATTCCCAAACCTCATGATCCATATATACTATTAGCTCTTTGGTACTTACCACAAACAGGAAGTCCGCTTTGGAAAAAACAGGCTATTTTAGATGTAGGAGGTTGGAAAACTGATCAACCTGTGTGTCAAGAACATGAATTATATTTACGACTACTCAAAGCTGGAAAAGGATTTGCATATTGTCATAACTCTGGTTCAGTTTATAGACAGTGGAGTGAGTCAACTGTTTGTAAAAAAGATAAAACATTAACCTATCAACATCGGTTAGAAATTACAAATAATCTAGAATTACATTTACGGTTAATTGGTGAACTCAATCATGAGCGTTTGTATGCAATAAATAAATCCAGATTTGAGTGTGCTAGGATTATTTGGTTGTTTAATCCAAAATGGGCAAAAAGTCTTATCAAGACAATACATAATTTAGATAATAACTTCAAACTACCTAATTCTACAGCCCCTTGGTTTTATCAAAAAATATATTACTCTTTGGGATTTGAATCTGCTGAAATGATAGCTAAATTTAAAAGACAATTACTAAACTTAAATTAAACAGATAGGAAAAAAAGATATGAATAAGGTTATTCCCAATCTAATCATTATTGGTGCTATGAAAAGCGGAACAAGCAGTTTACATAATTATTTAAATTTACATCCAAATATTCAAATGTCAACCCTAAAAGAATTAGATTTCTTTATCTTAGAAAAAAATTGGAATCAAGGGTTAGATTGGTATAGTAATCAATTTCCTATCAATAAAGAAGTAAAAATATTTGGTGAGTCCTCACCTAACTATACAAAACACCATCTTTTTGCAGGGATTCCGCAGCGGATGGCATCTATATCACCTGACGCTAAATTAATTTACATTCTACGTGATCCCATCAATAGAATTTTATCACACTATTTCCATCAGTTTGTAGATCATCAAGAACAGCGCTCACTAATTGATGCTTTACAAGATGATAAAAATAATAACTATATCAATACTAGTAGATATTATTTTCAGATAGATAAATTTTTATCAACTTATAAAATAGACCAAATTTTGTTTCTAACTCTAGAAGAATTAGATAAAAATCGGAATCAAACTCTCCAAAAAATATTTAATTTTCTAGGTGTTGATTCCTCATTTGAACACCCAGCATTTAATAAAACCTATCATCGCTCTTCGGCAAAAAGAAGATTGACTGATTTAGGATATAGTATCTCAAAACTACCATCTGGATTGCGTTTTTGTAATCTTTTTCCCACTGTTTTTCAAAGCAAAGTTGGATACCCAGTTGTGGATGAACAGCTTTTAATATATTTGAAGTCTATTTTGTCTGAAGATGTTGAGAAGCTACGATGTTTAACTGGATTGAGTTTTTTAGATTGGTCTTTATAAAGAATGTTTTTGATATTATATAGCACCTCATGCTGTGGTGAGGTATACTTTTTTATAGTCAACCCCGTAGCGGGGCTTCTCCACTCTGGATTGTACTTCATTAGAGCGAAAACCGCTGTAATGAATATGCGGTTTATTAAGAGGATGTGCTTTTTTTAAATGTCTTGTAAATATAGAAATCAAAAATAAAATGAATTTAAAAAATTCCAAAATAACCAACATACTATCGCGACGAAAAAATGAATTTAACATCTACCTTGATTCTCTTTTAAATTCATATAAAGCAGATGATAAGTTTGTCATTTTTTCTCAAGGTAGAACAGGTAGTACATTATTGTGTGACTTACTCAATTCACACCCAAAATTACATTGTGATAGGGAAATTTTGTATGATCATGTATTTTTTCCTAATTCTTATATTAATGGAAAATCAAAAAATTCCTCCAAGAGTATCTATGGATTCAAGGTCAAAATATATCAATTAACTCAAGTTCAAAAAATTAAAGACCCTAAATATTTTCTTGAAAATTTACACAAAAATAATTGGAAAATTATCTACCTAAAAAGAGATAACTTATTCAGGCATGCACTTTCAAACTTAGTTGCATTAAATAAAAATCAATATCATCTTAAAGTTAGTCAAGAATTAAAAGAAAAATCAAAAATTAATGTTGATTGTGAACTGCTCATAGAAATTATGAGTAAGCGTGAAAAATTCTTAAAAGAAGAAGCAGATGTTCTGAGAAACATACCTCATATTACTATTACCTACGAGGATGATTTACTAAGACAAAAACAACATCAAAATACCTTAAATAATATCTTTGATTTTTTAGATATTGATAGTCACTTAATCGGTACTACTCTTTTGAAGATTGTGCCAGATAATCTTGAATCAATCATAGAAAATTATGAAGAGGTCATTTCCAAGGTTTCTCAATCACAGTATGTAGATTTTTTACATACAAAGCAGTTCTAGATATTCTACACAGCAACCTAGTAGTTTTAATAATGATTGAAATTTAGATTCAAGTATACGCATGAAAACTAAACTACCCATTACTGCTTTAGTTCCCACAAGAAATAGATCTGAACCATTCAGGAGAATGCTTGGGACTTTAGCCCAACAGTCAGCACAACCTTTAGAAATGATTGTGGTAGATGGTTCAGATAATGATAGCACTCAACAAATTTGTGACAGTACAATTCCCGGACTGCTAACTAAAATTTACTACCATAAAGCAACAAAACTGGGCGCTGCTATTCAACGCAATCAGGCAATGAGTTATGCAACTCAAAATACTATTTTGCTACTGGATGATGATATCTTATTTGAACCTGAATGTGTCTCCAGATTGTGGAATGCTCTACAAAGTGACACTAAAATTGGTGGGGTAAATGCTATGATTACCAATCAAAAATATTTACCACCAGGAAATATTAGCCGCTTGCTCTTTCGATTTCTACATGGACAGTCAGAAAGCAGTTATGCAGGTAAATGTATTGGCCCAGCTATGAATTTATTACCAGAAGATCGGCAAGATTTACCGGAAGTTGTTCCTGTCGAATGGCTAAATACAACCTGTGTCCTGTATCTTAGGGAAGCATTACCCAATCCTTTATTTCCAGAAATTTTTAAGGGTTACTCTTTAATGGAAGATGTTACCTTATCGTTAACAGTTGGGAAAAATTGGAAATTAGTTAATGCTCGTACGGCTAGGATTTTTCATGATAGTCAAACCGGTGATCATAAAAATAACCCTGGTGTTTTAGCAGAAATGGATTTAGTAAACCGTCATTATGTAATGACTAAAATATTAGACCGTCAGCAATGGCAGTATTATTTAAAATTAGCTGTGCTGCAAGTATTTGGCATCGTTGCTTTACTGACAAAATTGCAAGGTTGGATTGATTTACCAAAAGTATTAGCTGGGAAAATGAGAGCAGTCGCTCTAATAATATCAGCAAAATTACAACACTAATTGCCAGCTAATGCAAATTATTAGGTCTTCTCTAATCGGTGGAAAAAGATTAATTAATGGTTTAGAAAGCCGGTGGCTTAATTTATATTATCGTGCTTTAGGGGTTAAATTAAACGGTTACGTCTGGATGCGCCAAATTGAAATTTCCCGTAATTTCCAGGATATTGAAATTGAAAACAATTGTGCGCTTGATCAAGGTGTAATTCTTTTGTGTAGTGGTGAAACCCTACTCCATCCTAAAATTTATATTGGTTCTCATACCTACATTAACCGTCATACTTTTCTTGATGCTATTGAATCTGTAACTATTGGTAATCATTGTGCAATTGGGCCAGGTTGTTATATAACAGACCATAATCATGGAACTGACCTAAATTTTCCTCCTCTTGAACAGCCTATGGTGAGCAAACCCACTAAAATAGGCGATCGCGTTTGGATAGGAGCCAATGTAACAATACTCAAAGGTGTTACTATTGGTAATGATACTGTAGTAGGTGCTGGTAGTGTAGTCACTAAAGATTTACCAGAAAAAGCGATCGCCGTAGGTGTACCAGCAAAAGTAATTAAGCACAGAACCTCAACCTAAACATAATTTTTATTTATAGCCTCACAAAATTAATTAAAAAAATTTTCTCTGATCTATCTGCTCTATTAATTTCTATACTTTACTAATGATGACTGCTCAAGCCACAATAATACTTACAACACATAATAGATGTGAATTACTAAAAAAATCGATTCAAGCTGCAAAACGTCAGAGTGTTGCTGTTGATATCATTGTCATGGATGATAATTCTACAGATGAGACAAGTGAAATGATGTCTCGTGATTTTCCTGACATCCCCTATTATCGCTCATCCGAAAATAAAGGCCCTTGCTATCAGCGAAATAAAGGTATTGAGCTATCCAAAACCAAAATAGTTTTTCCCCTAGATGACGACTCAATTCTTAATTCTCAATACACAATTGAGCAAACCCTAAAAGAATTTGATGACCCACAAGTTGGCGCAGTTGCTATTCCTTTTATCAACATTTTACAAGATCAAATTATCTGGACACAAGCCCCCGATCATAAACAAATATATGTGACTCATGCCTATGTCGCAGCTGCTCACGCTGTTGACAGGGAAAAGTTCCTTGCCATAGGAGGTTACAGGGAGATATTCTTCTATATGGGAGAAGAAGGAGACGCTTGTATACGACTTTTACAACAAGGTTATTATGTACGTTTGGGTATGGCTGATCCTATTCACCACCACCAACCCCCAAATCGAATTTCTAAAAGACCTGATGTTTTTGGCCGCCAAAATGATATTTTATTTCCCTACTTTAATGCTCCTATCAATATGTTGGCAATTTCTTTATTAGGAACTACATTAAAAGGGATGTGGTTTGGTCTTAAAGTTCGTCGTCCGCTTTATATGTTAGAAGGATTTTATCGGGGCTATAAAACTGCTCTAAACAAAATAAAAATGCGGCAACCAGTAGATCAGGATTGTTTTCAAACCTATCGTTTCTTAAAAAGAAAGCAGATAGCAACCTTACAGGAAATTAAACCCTATTTAAACAGTAAAACTTTTTAGCGGTTCACAGTCTGTTAGTACAAAAACACATCCACACTAAATAATCATGTAACTACCCTTAAGATTACATAATTAGATGAGTTGTTTATGAAGTTCTCATGAACAACATACTCAAAATAGCATTTTTATGATAGAAATTCAGAAGAATCAGCTTATACACATTTGTTAATAGTCAAGTTACTACTAGATAGTAATTACACTATAACTTTTGTTATTAGGGACACATCAAAACATAAAGTCTAGTGGATGTCTAGTGGATGTAGATTAAACTACACTTACAATAGACAAGGTATTAACTCAACATTTAAACTGTAAATACTGTAGTATTGATATTGACATATCTTTACCAGCAAATGCTTAACTTGAGTTAAGTTCAAAAATACATACAAAATCAGAGGAGTCGCTAATTATGGCACAGTTCAAAATTGAAGAAGAACAAGCAGGTCTATCAATTCAAGGTACATCGGGAAACGACACTTTCGTTAGTGAACCAGGAGCTATTAACACAACCTTAATTGGTGGTGCTGGCTCAGATATCTTAAAAGGAGCTACAGGTTCACTTCTCCGTGGCGGTACTGGTAATGATTTCTTAGAAATTGCCGGTACGGGTGGTGGAACAATGAGAGGCGGTCAAGGAGATGACACCTACAGAATACTCTTATCCAATAACGGCGTAAATGGATTAGTAATAGACGAAGCATCAGATACTACCGGAATAGATACAATTATCAGTGCTATTGACTTCTCCTTGGATAATCCAGGAGCATCTGGAATAAGTATAATAGGCGACATTGAAAACTTACGGCTTGCCGTTCTTGATCCCGGAGTCGGTCCCATATTTGCAGAAGGTAATGCCCTTGACAACACAATTATCGGTAACAGAGAAGACAATTTACTTATCGGTTTGGATGGGAACGATAGTATCTTCGGATCTTTTGGAGATGACACGATTGATGGTGGTAATGGGGATGACTTCTTAGAAGGTAATAATGACAACGATCTTATTGATGGTGGTGTTGGTAATGACAACATCTTCGGCGACTCAGCGACAATATTGACTCAAAGTGGTGACGATACTCTAAATGGGGGTGCTGGTAATGATACTCTCACAGGTGGTTTAGGTGCTGACACTTTTGAGTTTGGCGGTGCAGGTCTAGCAGCTACAGGAAATAACAGTACTACATCTATTAAACAAGATACAATCACAGACTTTAACAGTGTTCAAGGAGATATAATTAATCTTGACACTGCCAGCTTTAACGAAGCGGTTTTAGTCGGTGCTGTAGGTAACGATTTGAGTGCAGTTACCAACGGCTTCACAGCCGGCAACTTTGGTATTAACGATGATCAATTCGATGGTGGAGTGAGATTACTTCAGTCCAATGCTTACTTTGTTTATAACGTGGATAATGGCAACCTGTACTACAATCCAAACTTAGATACGAATGGAAGTGGTGGAGGTGGATTATTTGCCACATTGACAGGTATACCCACATTAACCGCTGCCGACATTGTACTGGTTTAGTAGTCGTTATTGACTTACATACAGTAAGTATTTTTCATAACTCAAAATTTATCTTCATTGTTTTATATCCCCGACTTCTTTGAGAAATCGGGGATTCATTTTATCAATAAAAAAATGTCTATAGCATCTGATAATTGGATATGCTGCCAAATCGGAGCGCGTGAAAATTACGCTATCCCCAGAGCTTTACATCAACATAGACAGCTTGCAAATTTCATTACAGATGCTTGGGTATCACCTCACTCTGGATTGAATTTATTGCCTAAAAATTTATTAGCTAATTTACGAGAAAGATATCATCCTGATTTAGAACCAGCATCAGTTACATCATTTACTAATTCTCTAATTCAATTTGAATTATCTCAAAAACTCCAAAAAACAACAGGCTGGGAAAAAGTCATTGCCAGAAATCAATGGTTTCAAAGAAAGGCAATAAAAGTTTTAAAATCAATATCTGAAAATTTGACACATCCTCCTATCTTATTTTCCTATAGCTATGCTGCCTTAGAATTATTTAAGTTTGCCAAACAACAGGGATGGTACACAGTTTTAGGTCAAATTGACCCAGGAATTGAAGAGGAAAAAATTGTGGCTCAAGAGTATGACAAATACCCCCAATATCGTGGTAACTGGCAACCTGCACCTAATCAATATTGGCAAAGTTGGCAAGAAGAATGTAACATAGCTGATGCAATTGTGGTAAATTCCCATTGGTCACGTCAACTGCTAGAAAAAACAGGAATTGAATCTCAAAAAATTCATCTAATTCCTTTGGTTTATACTCCCCCAGAAACAGCTAATCAATTTATTCGTATTTATCCAGAATCATTTTCTCAAGAGCGCCCTTTAAGGGTATTATTTCTAGGACAGGTAATTTTAAGAAAAGGAATTGTAGCTGTATTAGATGCTGTGCAATTCCTAGAAGGATACCCTGTAGAGTTTTGGATAGTTGGTTCTCAACAAATTGATATTCCACCACATCTACAAAACCATCCCCAAATGCGTTGGATAGGTCATGTTAATAGAAGTGAAACAGCACAATATTATCAAATGGCTGATATATTTTTGTTTCCTACTCTATCCGATGGGTTTGGTTTAACTCAATTAGAAGCACAAGCATGGAAATTACCTATTATTACTTCTCGTTGTTGTGGTGAGGTAGTAAAAAATGGTATTAATGGTTGGATTTTGGAGGAAGTTAAGGGTGAAGAAATTGCTCATTTGACAAAGAATATTTTAGAAAATCCTGATAAACTTAAAAGTCTAATCAATAATTCAAATTCGCTGCTGGATTCTAATAATCTCAATTTATTTCAATCAATGCAATCTTGTATTAGGTAGTGCAATCAAATATTTAGAAATTATCAAATAAATTATCAATAAGTCATTAAACCTTATGTCACCAGAAAAATTTATTATCTTTATTCATATTCAAAAAACAGCAGGTTTAAGTGTCCAAAAAATGATTAGACGTAGATATGGATCTAGTTTTTTTCAACGAATAGCTAATAAAGTGGATACCAAAATTAACAGGGTATCTCCTCCTAAAAGCTTAAAGGAGAAAATGCTTTCCTGTCAGTTTTCTGATTGCTATTTTATGGGACACTTTTGTTATGGAGTCCATGAGTTTTTACCTCAGCCATCTAAATATATTACATTTCTAAGAGAACCTATATCTCGGTTGTTATCACTATATTTTTACTCTAAGGCAAACACAACAGCATATTATCACAAACAGGCTGTCAATGCTACGATGGAAGAATTTTTCTTTAAATCCCATCTCATGGAATTAGATAATGGGATATTAAGATTTATTGTGGGAGATCAAAACAACTTATTTATTAATCGTACTCCAGTGGGTAAATTCGATGTTTCTATGTTGGAACAAGCTCAGGAAAATATAATTAATCACTTTGAATGTGTTGGTTTTTCAGAGAGATTTGATGAATCAGTTTTGCTACTTAAAAACAAACTGGGTTGGAAAAATAGCTATTACTTAAAAAGAAATATCAGCGCGAAAAGCAAAAACAAAGAAAATATCAATCCAGCACTAATTGAAGAATTAAAGAGCAAGAATTCCTTGGATATAAAACTTTATCAGTTTGCTATGGAAAAGTTTGAACAGGAAATAAACTCTTTGGGATCACCTTTTCAAAATGAATTACAGGTTTTTCGGAAAAATAATGAAATTTACAATCAATTTGCTTTACCCATATACAATCAATATGATTATTTGAAAGCCATTATAAATGGAAATAAAGAACGTCCTATATAACAAATATATAAATGTTATTTAAACAGTTGTACAAACAATAACTTTTTAAGTTAATGAGAGCAAAAATAAAGGTCGTTTTCTATTCTATTCTTCCATCTCCATATCAAATAGACTTATTTTCTGCACTTTCTCAGTGTTCAGAAATAGATTTAACAGTTTATTATTTTGAACCGGCTTGTGCTGATTCTCCTTGGCCGGAAAAACCTTTACAATCTTATGAGCATATATTACCAGGATTTCATTTAGCTTGGGGTTTATCTAGATTTCATTTTAACTGGCATTTACCATCAACTACTCAAGCTGATGTGGTTGTTCTTAATGGCTATATGAATCTTACTACTCAAATTTTACTCAGACTACAAGCAAAAAAAGTACCTTGTGTTTTCTGGGGTGAAAAAATGGTTGCTAGTTCACAAGGAATTAAAGGAACAATACAAAAATACTTAGCTCAGATTTTAAATCATTGTAGTGCGATCGCTGCTATTGGTAAAATAGCACAACAAGATTACCAGCAACGATTTCCGAATAAACTTATTTTTAACATTCCTTACTACTGCGATTTAACTAATTTTAGTAAAAATTGTCCACCAAGACCACGAAATCCTATTACTATTTTATTTTGTGGTCAAATGATAGCAAGGAAAGGGGTTGATATTTTGCTTGAGGCGTTTAATAATTTAATCCAATCAGGTTGTGATGCTAGATTATTATTAGTAGGAAGAGAAGCAGAACTTCCACAACTGCTAAAAACACTACCTGAAAAAACTTGTCAGAAAATTGAATATGCAGGTTTTCAGTCTCCTGAAAATTTACCGCAATTTTTCCATCAAGCTGATTTATTTGTCTTACCAAGTCGTTATGATGGTTGGGGTGTGGTAGTAAATCAAGCTATTGGTGCGGGTTTACCAGTAATATGTTCTGATGGGGTGGGTGCAGGACATGATTTAATTAAACCTGGTGAAAATGGTGATATATTTCCTAATGGTAATCTTGAAAAATTAACAGCAATTCTTATCAATTATTTACGACACTCTGATAAAATTAAACTTGCCAGTTTAGAATCAATCCAAAAAGCGACTGAACTATCACCAGCGATTGGTGCAAAAAAATGGGTAGATGTGTTTGAAAAATTAACGAAGATTGGATAAAAATTAATTAGATTCTATTTAATTCCATGCGAATTCTTTTTGTTAGTAGTAGTTCAGGTTCAAGGGGAGGAGGTGAACTATATTTAATTTATCTTGGTCAAGAATTGGCTAAAAGAGGCTATACTGTGGGGTTATGGTGTTCAGAACATCCGATAATGGATGAACTAGCTAACTCCTTCGCAGAATTTGGCGAAGTCTGGCGATCGCCCTACAATAACACATACAATCGTCAATTACGATCCTTCACTCATATCTTTCCAAAGATTAGTCAAGAAATTATTGATCAGTGGCACAAATTTAAACCCGACATTATTCATTTTAACAAACAGAATTTAGAAGATGGTTTAGATTTATTAGCGAGTATTAATAATTTAACAATTCCCTCCTTAACAACTATCCACATTACCCAAACTCAAGCTAGTTTAGGTGCATTTTTAGGAAAATTACGGGATATAGTTGCTAAAACAACATTAAAAAAATATCAAAATCCCATAGTAGCAATTTCCGAAAATCGTGGTCAAGAATTAAAACAATTGCTTGAATTACCTAATTCATCCTCACAAAAAATAGTAATTATTAATAATGGAGTTTATATACCTGAAGAAACAGAACGTTTGGTCAAAAGACAAGCATCTCGGTTACAACTCAAAATTAATCCAGAAGAGTTACTAATAGTTGCCGTAGGGAGACTAGAAGCACAAAAACAACCACTACTATTTTTACAATGGGCTAATTACCTCAAACACAAAATACCATCTGCTCGTTTTTTATGGGTAGGAGATGGACGTTTAACTTCTCTTTGGGATGAATGGGTAATAAAAAACAATGCCCAAGAATATATTCAACGCTTGGGTTGGCAAAATGATGTAACACCATATTTAGCCGCAGCAGATGGATTTTTTCATCCCGCCGCCTTTGAAGGTTTACCATTTGCATTATTAGAAGCAATGGCTTGGCGTTTACCTTGTCTGATCACCTCTAATTTAGCAAATGAGTTAAAGTTTCCCCAAGGAGTTTGTTTTATCAACTCGGAGCAAGAAAACTTTCAAGAATTAGATAAATTTATTAATCCTCAAAATCGGAAGTTCACAGCAAATCAAGGTTATCAACTTGTAAAAGCAAGATTTTCTTTAGGAAAAATGGTAGATAAATACATATCCACATACAATAAGATAAGATTATCACGTTAACCTAAATCATCGTATCTTTGTTGGTAATTTTGAATATGTCATTTATTTGGAATTAACAAGTTAAATAAATTAAAAATTAATCACATAAAACTAACATTTACAAATATGAATATTTCTAGAAATACATACTATCCACAACCACCAAACTTCAAGAAACGCATTGCTAAAGCAACATGGACGGGAACATTTGCTATTATTTGTGGTTTATTTTTAGGCTATATCAGCATAAGTGTAGAAATGTCTCCCAGTGGCATGGCTAGTCAAGTTGCTATCATCGTAGGAATAGGGATAGTCGTTAGTATTTTGTTTGATAGTCAGCGCGGCTGGAATAACTTATTTCGATCTGATTTAGTTTGTATATTAGCTCTTTATTTCTTAACACTGATAGAGTTTTTATTTCCCCAGCCAATCTTTGACCAACGTTTAACTTCTGAACAAACTATTAAAGCACTGGAAGTCCTACTCATAGGTTTCGGAGGTTTAGCAATTGGTCGTCATATCATATTATTTAAACCAGCACCACCACAATGGTTGGATTTTGATAATATCCCAGATAAAACCCTATTTCGTATATTTATATTATCAACTCTTTTAGCATATTTTTATATATTCATGTCAGTTAATTTCAATCCCATAACAGTAATTGAAGAATTATTGGGTCCACGCTTTAATGTAGCTTGGGGTCGAGGTCGGTTAGGTGATTGGCGAGTATTTTTATCAGAATTAAAATTGTTTACCTATGTGATACCTCCCCTGGCTGGGATTATTTGGAACCGCCGACAATCATTCCGCATTTGGCAGATATTTTTAGTTATTTTCATATTTACTTTTACTTTGTTTTATGGCTTTGCCAGTGGAACTCGCAATATTTTAGCAGCCTATTTTGCTACATTTTTAGGTGGATATTTACTAACTTTAAAAAGTCCTAATCTATTGAATATGGGAATTCCTGTAGGTATCTTGGGTTATGCCATGATTTTTGCTACCCGACATATGCTCGGTTTTAGAGAAATGGGAATTAGCAACTACTTAGCAACAGCAACATACGCAACTGAAAGAGTACAAGGAACTCTATCTGTTGACTATAATCTTTTCAGTATGGGTTTGTTGGTAGATGCTTTTCCTGTCCAACATGATTTTCTAGGATTAGAACTACTCATAGTATTCTTAACTAAACCCATACCTAGAGTGCTTTGGCCAGATAAACCAGAAGGTTTGAGTACATCTATTGAAGAAGTCATAGGTGCTGAAGGTTGGACAGTTTCTGCTACTTATATTGGAGAAGCTTATATGATGGGTGGTATTATTGCGGTCATATTAGTATCTTTAACTCTAGGATTCTTAGCTAATTGGTGGTCGCGGACAGCAGCTTTCCACACCACCGGTTATGGTATTGTGGTTAGTGCTTTGGGATTTTTCACTGCTGCTATTTCTATGCGAAGTTTGGTAGTGTTTACAACATCCATGTTACCAATTGTAGGATTAATATTTATTGCTAAAGCTTTTCCTGGGTTATTGGGTATTAAACGTTCACCTAAAGAGTATCCACGTATATAAATTGCAAGTTTGTAATCATTTTAAGTTAATCAGACTATGAAAGTTTTACATATCATTCCTTCTGTAAGTCCTAAATTGGGAGGTCCAACTCAAGTAGTATTAAATTTAGTTAGATATTTGAGAACAGAAGGAGTAGATGTAGAAATTGCCACCACTAATGATGATGATGGTTCGTTATTAGATGTTCCTTTATTTGAATGTATAGAATATCAAGGATTACCAGTTTGGTTTTTTCCTCCTAATGCTCAAATCAAGGCTTTTTTACCTTCATTCTCCTTTAGCAGTTGGTTATGGGAAAATATCAAAAACTACGATCTTTTAGACAACCATTATTTATTTTCCTATCTTCCGACCTGTGCTGCTATGATTTCTCAATTCCAGAATGTCCCCTATACAATTAGAACTATGGGACAGTTAGCACCTTGGGCTTTAGCACAAAGCAAAGTTAAAAAACAAGTTTATAGTTATTTAATTGAAAACCGTAATTTAGATAAAGCTGCTGCCATTCATTGTACTTCTGTGGGAGAAAGGGAAGATGTCATCAATTTTGGAGTTAAGACACAAAAAATAGTTTTACCCTTGGGAGTAAATCCACCTCAATTAATTGCAGATGCTAGTTCTAAGTTAAGACAGAAATACGATATCACAAATGAATTGCCAATTGTTCTTTTTCTCTCCCGTCTTCACTACAAAAAACGTCCTGAATTATTGATTGAAGCATTGGGTAAGTTGGCTAAACAAGAACATAAATTTCATTTACTCATTGCTGGTTCTGGAGAAGATGATTATGTTCGATTTTTACAAAAAATGGTGGAATCGGCAAATATTAATCAACAAACCTCATTCGTGGGGTTTGTAAATGGATATGAAAAAGATTTAGTTTTACAAGGTTCTGATTTATTTGTACTACCTACCTATTCGGAAAATTTTGGTATTGCTTTAGCAGAAGCGATGGTGTCCGGTTTACCAGTTATTACCACTCCAGGAGTACAAATTGCCCCAGATATTGCCGCAGCAGAAGCTGGCATCATTGTCGAAGGAGAAATTGCATCTCTATCAGAAGCTATTGTCCATCTTTTAGAACATCCCCAACAGCGGCAGCAAATGGGTAAAAAAGGCCGTATTTTTGCTCTGGAAGACTATTCCTGGGAAGCAATTGCTAAAAAGTTAGCATATACCTATCAAGAGATACTAAATCAAAAATATCAAACATATTAATGTAGTATCCAATATCCATTATTTGGTACTACATTGATGTTCTATAGAAATCAATTCTTTAATCATCTGCAAAGATACTGGATTCTTAGTTTTATCGGGTTTATACTGGCTTTAATGAGTGTAATTCCTGTGAGAATTGCCATCGCCTCTCATCAAGCACCCC
Source organism: Okeanomitos corallinicola TIOX110 (assembly GCF_038050375.1). Taxonomy (NCBI): domain Bacteria; kingdom Bacillati; phylum Cyanobacteriota; class Cyanophyceae; order Nostocales; family Aphanizomenonaceae; genus Okeanomitos; species Okeanomitos corallinicola. The sequence continues at coordinate 4,045,109 of NZ_CP150886.1, forward strand.
AACCTCAAGTTATTTTTACCCTTGGTGGTGGACCAGAAAGAGAAAAATTTACAGCGGAATTTGCTCAAAACCATCCTAATTTAGATATTTGGGTTTCCACAGGTATTCTCCCAGCCCAAGCCTTTGCTATTTTTGACGATGCTGGTATTTCTACACATCGTCTTCATCTTGACTACCGTGCTGTGGATACTGTTACTAATTTTACAACTATGGTTCAAAATTTTAAACAGCATCATATTCAACATATTTATCTAATTACATCGGACTTTCACCTTCCCAGAGCAAGAGCAATCGCTACTCTGGTTCTCGGTAGTCAAGGAATTACCTTTACACCCATAGCCATACCCTCAGAACAACCTCAAGAATCTATTTTTCACATTGTCCGTGACAGTGGACGCTCCCTATTATGGATAGTATCAGGACGTACCGGAGCTAGTTTTAACCCTCGCTTTCGACATCCAATGTATGCCACCAGGTAGACATAATTTTATACCCTTAACAATTGACATTCTCGAAAAAATACCTGTTAAAAAAATAAACTATACACATAAATAAGCTGTTCAGCTTTGACTAGAAAGATATTTGACCATAAGATAAATAAATGAACAGCAAAGGTGTAAAATGTTAAAACTGTATCTGAGACTTCAGTAATATAAAGTCAGCTTACTTGACTATCACTGTATGTATTGTATATTTACAGTAAAATTCTTTCATGAAGGGTATAAAATTGAATAATGAAATTCTTGTGGTGTAGGCATCTTGCTCGCTAGATGTGTACCTCATAACATGGGGAAGTGCTGTATAACTATATACAGCAGATTCCGTTCTAATGAGTTACAAAGTTGAATCATGAAACTCTTGTGGTGCGGGCATCTTGCCCGCTAGATATGTACCTCATAACAGCGGGAAGTGCTGTAATACAGATATATCAACGGAAGAAAAAATAAATTTTACCTATTTTGAACCCATAACATTTCAAGATTCAATATAAAACTCCCACACAGGCAAACTATCTCGACTAAATATACCCACTTCCATTAGCAATCAGGGTTTGGAAGTAGTTTAATAGTGAAAATATGGTATTTTGTAAATTTTCAATGGAAAATAATTACAGACAATAATCATAGACTTAAAAAATACAAACACGATAAATAGTCAAATAATTAAGAAAACAGAGGTCAAATAATAGAAATTTATGAGTAACCAAAATCCTGGTCAAATGTCAAAGGCAAATGAGAATGGCAGATTAATAATCACACCTGAGACACTACCAACTCAGAATATTCCTTACTTAGAAGTAGAAGAAGATGACGGTAGCTTAAAAGACTTTTTAGGTATTATTCGGCGTAGAGCATTAGTCATAGTGGGAGTAGTTTCTGTTGTGATGGCTTATGTGACTTACTCGACGCTAAATTCAAAAACAATATATCAAGGTAGTTTCCAACTTTTAGTTGAGCCAGTCAATAGCGACAGTAGCTTAGGACAAATCCCTTTACCAGATTCTTCTATTGCCAAGTCTAATCTAGACTACGCCAGTCAAATTCAGGTACTCAGAAGCGAAGAATTAATCAAAGATGTTTTGCCAAAGCTAAAATCAAGCCATCCTGATATCACTTATAAGACACTAATTAATAACTTGACTATTAGGCGATTAGGTTCAACAAAAGTTATAGAAATAAGTTATAAAAATCCAGATCGTAAAAAAATTGACTTAGTATTAGAAACACTATCTAAGTTTTATTTAGACTACAGTTTAGATAAACGCAAAACTAAATTAAACCAAGGACTTCAATTCGTAGAAGACCAACTACCTGCTATTAGAAATCGGGTAGCACAATTACAACAAAAACTGCAAATTTTTAGACAAAGGTATGATTTTCTTGATCCAGAGAATCAGTCCAGTGCTGTTGCATCCCAACTACAAAAACTAGAGGAAGAAAGACTAGGAATTGATCAACAATTAGCCTCAGCTAGAGCTACTTATATAAGTTTATCAACACCAGAAGGTCAAAAAGCAACATTAAACGATGCATCTATTTACAGCCAATTAATATCTCAATTACGACAATTAGAATCCCAACTATCAGCAGAGTTAGTCCGTTTTCAACCTGATAGTCCATCCATAGCAGTATTAGAGGAAAAAAGACAAAACCTTTTACCATTAATCGAGGATGAGCAAAAGCGATACATAGGATTAAAATTAGCTGAAGCAATGAGTGCTATTCAATTGCTAGAAGTAAAAAGCCAAGAATTGGCAAGAGTAGAACAACAAACCAGACAGAAATTTCAACAATTACCAATCCTAGCTAGAGAATATAGTGAAATTCAAAGAAATTTACAACTTGCCAATGAAAGTTTAAACCGTTTTCTAGCTACCCGTGAAAACCTGGTTATCCAAGTGGCTCAGACAGAGTTGCCTTGGGAATTAATACAAGCACCAACTCGAGGTGAATTACCGATATTACCAAACATACCCCAAAATTTATTAATGGGACTATTCAGTAGTTTAGCTATGGGTGTGGGTATTGGTTTCTTATTGGAAAAACTTGATAATACTTATCATGATGTTGCTAGTTTGAAAGAAAAAATCAAATTACCTTTCTTGGGAACTCTCCCTATAGACAAAAGTATTGTTGGTTATCAATCCTCATACTCAAATCTCATCGCTTCAGAATCAGAATCTCGCATAAATATCCAAAAAAACGGACTTTTATCTGTTTTTCGTCGCCAGTCTGCTAATGCGGCTAACAACTACTATGGACAAGGGTTATTTTGGGAATCTTTACAGGTTTTATATGCAAATATTCAACTACTAAATTCTGATCAACCTATTCGTTCTCTAACTGTTTCTTCCACGATGCCTGGAGATGGAAAAACTACAGTATCATTCCACTTAGCACAGATAGCCGCTGCATTGGGAAAACGAGTTTTATTGGTAGATGGAGATTTGCGCCGCGCCCAGGTTCACAAGTTGTCAGGATTAAATAATTTCTTGGGTTTAAGTAATGTTCTTACTTCTAATATGCCTGTGGAGCAAGTCATTCAACAGTTACCTGACATGGATCTATTATCTGTGATTACTGCTGGTTCAGCCCCACCAGACCCAGCAAGATTGCTATCTTCAGATAAGATGAAGCAATTAATGGAATATTTCAATGAGAATTTTGATTTGGTGATTTATGATGCTCCGCCTATGTTGGGACTCGTTGATGCTAGGCTTTTAGCACCACAAACAGACGGTATGCTATTGGTAGTTAGAATTGATAAGACTGATAAATCTGCACTTATGCAGCTCCAAGATAGTTTGAGAAATTCCCCTATTAATGTCTTAGGTGTAGTTGCCAACGGAGATAGGCAAAAACTCACTAGCTACAATTACTACTACAGTGCAGGTAGAGAAGCCCGACAATCTGAATTCTAGTGTCATTAGTTGGCAAGATGTTGATTTTCAACTACAGGATAAGTCCTTCCTGATCTCCATTACTCTATCCAAAATTTATGGAATGAATTTACAGCACTTTCCGTACACCCTTGGCGGGCAAGATGCCCACCCCACAAAAGTTTTATCATTTATGTCTGTACCTTATTGGCATACAATATTCTGCATCGCTTACAATTTTCGCTTATACGAGACTGGAGATAACTTTTTTGGTTATTTATAATAGCGCATAAGAATAATCTTTCAACCATCAGTTATACTACACACATCCATCAGAACAATAAATCTGGGGATCGCTTGCAGTCTTGTTCACAATTTGTTACAAAAGTACAAAGAACTTCTAGAGATCCAGAATCTAATGTTAGGCGGACTTACTGGTTTAACAGATCCCAAAGGTACAGATTGGGGAGAGCGGATGCTCAACACAGTCGCAAGCCAAACGATTCGCCATTTGTTTACCCAAAGCGAGTCAGTAGAAGTCTTTGTGCGCTGCCACCCCTCCAGCAAACTGTTGCAAGGCAGCATTGATAGCTTTAAAATGAGCGGTCGCGGCCTGGTAATTCGGAGAGACTTCGCAGTTGAGGAAATGTCTTTTGAAACTGATGCGGTGGCAATTGACTTTAGTTCAGTTTTAAGTGGCAAACTCAAACTGAAACAACCCACCCAAGCAGTAGCTCAAGTAGTATTATCAGAAGCAGGTATTAATCAGGCATTCAAAGCGGAATTAGTAAAAAAACGTTTGCTTAACCTTTCCGAGCCAACTTTAACAGCCATATCTGGTGGACAACCAGTTTCCTTTACTGAAGTTGAAATCCAGTTATTACCGGGAAATAGCTTACATCTTATCGCTCAAGCTGATTTAAATAACGGGGAAATTGTACCGTTGAGAATGACTTTAAATGTAGGTATTGAAAAGCGAAGAAGGGTTTCTTTTAAGAATCCCAAAATAGAAATGGAGCAAATACCAGAACCACAGCGGGACATTTCCCAAGCTTTAAGCGTCGCACTGGTAGAAATTTTAGATAATATGGTTGATTTAGACCGCTTTGATTTAGATGGTGTCAAAATGCGGCTCAATCGTCTAGAAACAGAAGGTCAGAAATTAATTTTTAGTGGATATGCAGAAATAGAAAGAATTCCTAGCACTGGTTAACACCCAATAAAAATTTTAAACTTTAACTTGATACCGCCCAGTGAAAACTGGGCGGTAATGATTAGAAGCCGAAAAAACCTGAGTTGGTAATATTTTTTTTAATTTTTCGCCGTCCGTCCTACACCTACATATTGAAAACCAGCTTTTGCCATTGCTTCAGGGTTCAGGAAGTTACGACCATCAATCATCACAGGGTGGTTCATTAGTTGAGCCATTTTTACATAGTCCAAAGTGTTGAACTGTTGCCATTCAGTAACGAGTACCAAAGCATCACAACCATCTGCTAGTCTTTCTGCATCAGTTTCTACCAACACTCCAGAAAGACCATGACGCATACCAGTTTGGGAAATAATCGGATCATAAGCTTTGACCTTAGCTCCTAGTCGGTTGAGTTGTTCAATCAAATTCAGTGCGGGAGCATCACGTAAATCATCTGTATCTGGTTTGAAAGTTAAGCCTAGCAGTCCCACGGTTTTACCTTTGAGGATTTTCAAAGCTTGTTGTAGTTTTTCTAGAGCTATCAAACGTTGTCGCTCGTTCACACTTACAGCGGATTTGAGTAGCTGGGCTTCATAACCATAGTCATCGGCAGTATGAATTAGGGCAGATACATCTTTGGGAAAACAAGAACCACCCCAACCAATACCAGCTTGTAAGAACTTGTTACCAATCCGGGAATCTAAACCGATACCCTTAGCTACTTGAGTAACATCAGCACCAACGCGATCGCAAATATTTGCCACTTCATTAATAAAGCTAATCTTGGTAGCTAAAAAGGCATTGGCCGCATATTTGATCATCTCCGCTGAACTTAGGTCTGTCACCAATACTGGTACAGGTGGTAAGGACTGATCAGCCGCCAACTTACGTTCCACAATGGGAGCATACAATTCTTTCATCATGCCGATCGCTTGTTGACTATTTCCTCCCAAAACAATCCGATCTGGGTTAAAGGTGTCATAAACTGCCGAACCTTCCCGCAAAAACTCTGGGTTACTAACCACATCAAACTGATTAGCAATTTCTGGCAATTTCTCTTCGGCAGATTTCTGGCGTTCAGCAATACCATCTAAGACAATCATCCGCACCCAATCACCAGAACCAATGGGTACAGTAGATTTATTAACAATTACCTTATAACCACCATTGAGATTAGCTCCAATACCACGAGCTACAGCTTCCACATAACGGGTATCACTTTCACCATTGGGTAAAGGAGGAGTTCCCACCGCAATAAACAGAATTTCCCCGTGAGTTACTCCCGCTGCTAAATCCGCAGAAAACTGAATATTACCGTTTTGAATACAAGACTGCATAATTTCCGAAAGTCCAGGCTCAAAAATTGGTGACTGCCCAGATTTCATTAATTTGACTTTTTCTTCGTTGTTATCTATGCAAATAACATCATGGCCAGAGTGTGCTAAACAAACACCTGTCACTAAACCTACATAACCAGTCCCAATTACACAAACACGCATTGTTTAAGCTCCAATTATCATTGTTGACATTAGTTATCAATCATTAGTCACTGTTAAATTAATGACTAATGATAAATTACAAATCAAGACTTACTTACTATTCATCCGTTCACGGAAATTATCTACTGTCAGTTTTAATCCCTCTTGTAAAGGAATAGTAGGATCCCAATTTAACCGGGTTTTTGCCATAGTAATGTCAGGACGACGACGACGGGGATCATCAGCAGGGAGGGGTTCAAACTTGATTTCTGCGTTGGGGTTAATCAAATTTTGTACAGCCTGTGCTAGTTCTAAAATGGTGTATTCATCAGGATTACCAAGATTTACCGGCCCGATGTATTCACCGTTCATCAGTTTGATCAGACCATCAACCAAGTCAGAAACATAGCAGAAACTACGAGTTTGTTTACCTTCTCCGTAGACAGTTAGGGGAATACCCTGTAATGCTTGCACCACAAAGTTACTAACTACTCGACCGTCATTTTCTAGCATTCTCGGTCCGTAGGTATTAAATATTCTGGCTACACGAATATCAACATTATTTTCTCGGTGATAGTCAAAGGCTAAGGTTTCGGCTATTCTTTTACCTTCGTCGTAACAGGAACGAATACCAATGGGGTTGACGTTACCTCGATAATCTTCTGTTTGTGGATGGACTTCTGGATCACCATACACTTCACTGGTAGAAGCTAATAAAAATCTAGCCTTGACACGTTTGGCTAGACCTAGCATATTCAGTGTTCCCATCACGTTGGTCTTGACGGTTTTAATTGGGTTGTACTGATAATGCACAGGGGAAGCAGGACAGGCTAAATGATAGACTTGATCAACTTCTAACCGAATTGGTTCGGTAATATCGTGACGGATAATCTCAAATTTAGGGTTATTCAACCATTTGAGGAGATTTTGCTTGCGTCCGGTATAGAAGTTATCAATACATATAACTTCGTGACCTTCCGTCATTAATCGGTCAGTTAGATGAGAGCCAATAAAACCAGCACCACCAGTTACCAAAATTCTCATAGTTTTCCAGATATTTTACAGATATTTGTACAGGGTATAATCATCATTTTCAGATTATTCAGTTTGGGTACAAAACAATAGCTTGTTGAGAAATAACACTGAATTAATGTAATCTAATCATACTACGTAGGGCTTGCGGGGGGCAGTTGTCAAAATTAAAGACTATTTTCAAATTACTAAATCAGATTGAGTGTGTATTTCATCAAATCTTTAATAAAATATCAAATTTTTTGTCAAAATAGTTGCAGTATTTATTTATACCTTAACACCCAGGATTGTATCAAGTCTGTTTGATCAGGAGGATTGTTTGAAAACGTAGCTTGTTGATCATGCTGCGGTTCTCCAAGAATAATGATTGAACAGGTGAGTTGCCTAAACAATTCGTCGGCAACATCGCTGATAGCTAACCCTCCTGGAGTAGTCAGATGACGCATAGAAGGCAAAATCACTAAATCATACAATCTGGCTGCTTGTAAAATTGCTTGGATGGGATTTTCGTGGGTGATAATTTGAATATCTGGCGGATTTGGTATGACCAATTGAGAGACTAAACTAGAAATATGGGATCTTCTAGCTGTGACTTCATCGCTACTGGTGCGGCGATCGCAAATATTAATCACCGTAATTTGGGATTGATTAGCATCTGCTAAAGTCTGAGCAAAATGTAGAGGTGTAAGTGATGGGTTGATTAAATTCTCCATCGGGATGAGAATACGCCCAATTCTGCTGGGAGATTCGACTAAACTGGCGATCGCCACTGGACAGTGTGCCGCCCAAAGCACATTATCAATAATATTTCCAAATAACCGCGCCCTCAAACCAGTGCGTTTACCCCAACCCATAATAATTAAATTTGCCCTTTGTTCACGAGCCGTCCGACAAATGCCGTCAGCAAAACCATCATCAATTCTTAATAAGGGTTCTGCTGATGCGCCTAATGACTCACTTTGGGCTGTAGCTTGTGCCAATAACCTTTCACTGTGCTGACAAGCTGCTTGTAGCTGAGGAGTATCCATTTTTGCCGTAGCTGCGGCGATCGCCAAAGGTAAAATTTTGCCCTGGGACTGACAGGCTAACAATGCGGCCATTTCGATTAAATACTTTTGATTTTCAGGATTAGAAACAGGTACAACTATCGTAAATTCTCGCTGTGTGGACTCTCCTGACTGTTTAGATAAGGTAATTCGAGGTACATCCCTGACTTCGGCAAATGTCAATGCCACCGCACTACTAGCCACCAAACTTGTTAACCAAGGTCCAACAATTGCAGTGATCAGCACCAAAATAATAGCGCAGTTTAATAGTTCTACGGAAAATAAACCAGTGCCATATCCGCCTAAAGCCACTGCTAAATTTATACTTACCAGAGGAATAGATAGAGACCAAATCGTCAGAGTCTCTTGCCAGTTATAGCGATAAACAAGTTTTGTGAAAATAGCCGCTAAAAATTTACTAGCTAATAAAATACTCAAAATTATTATTAATAATTTGATTGTGCTGTATCCCTGAAATAAAGCAGGTAAATCAATCCGTAAACCTAGATCAATAAATAAAATGGGAATGAACAGAACACTACCTATAAAAATTAATTTTTCTTTAACTGGACTCTCACCCACTGATTCATTAACGGCGAAACCTGCCAAAAAGAAACCAGCAATTTTTGTCAACCCCATTAATTGGGCAATGACAACAGCAAAAAATACAGACATCAACACACATAAAAACTTGTTAAATTCTTCATCTCCAAAACGGTATAAAAATTCTTTGTTTGCCCAGTCGAATCCAACTAAAACAATCACAAAGTAAATAATAACTAATCCCAATTTACTAATTGTATGAGCAAAACTAAATACCCCACTATCAAAACTTGCTAACGCCAAAGTTAACATTAGTAATGTCCCGATATCTGTAAAGACTTTAGCCCCCATAGTCATAGTGACAGCCTGATTATTGACTAGCCCCAAACGACTAATAATAGGATAAGTCAAAGGCGAATAGGATGGCAGCAAACAACCTATTAATATAGAAATATGCCAATCTAATCCTAGAAATTTTCCTGCCAATGTTCCTAGTATGAGAGGTAAACAGAAAATTAGGCTACCAAATAATAGTGAACGACTTTGCTGGCGACGAAAAAATTGAATGTTAAATTCTAATCCTGCTACAAACATTAGGTAAGCTAACCCAATATCTGATAATAAACTAATTATTAGTGTTTCCGACTCAAATAAATGCCAGCATGACGGACCAAGAACTACTCCAGAGATAATTAGACCCACCAATGCTGGTAACTTTAATTTCTCAAATATAATCGGTATTACAATTACAATCAACAATAAAATTGCAGTAGAAATAATTGGTTCTTGTTCAAGAACTTGATTATTTGAGTCTAAAGTTAAAATTTGTGGTAGAGGTGGCAAAATTAGCATTATCTAAAACAATTATTGGTTTGATATTTGTGCTAAATATTAGTTTAATTTTAGTTTAATTTATTTAAGTGCTGTAATATGTAAAATACCCAGAAAATAAATAATTGAAAGTAGAGTTTTTCAGTTGTAGTTTTTTTGTAATTGCTTCACTTCTACTTTTATTCTGATCTGACAAATTATTCTATGTCAGGATTAATAAGTAAATTGGCGTAAATGTTTTTTCTAGATTATTCCTGAGCATAAAGAATAAAGTAGGAAAGCAAAATATCATCACAATGTCACGCCTAACAGTTGATTAAGGGTGTATTTGACTTAAAATAAACCGTAAGCGGTCATAGTCATCTTTTAGTAACACACTCAGATGTCTTCCAGCCCTAATTAACCATTCTCTGTCAGCTTTACGTAGCTGATAAACTTCACGAATAGCAGAAGCGGCTAAAGATTCTACAGGCGCACCACTAATGAGGAGCAAAGTCCTTAAAAAATCCAGCTTATCAGTAAACTTGATAATTGCTTCTGGTGGACAGCGATAGACAGCTTGGTGGATTTGGGGTGGTCTTGGTGGTAAATACTGATATATGCCTTGGTTATTATTAAAACTTTGTTCAGGTTGTTCAAAACCAACAATTGCTGCTCTAAATTCAGTTCTGAGCATAGCGAATATTTGGGGTTGTTCTTCCCGTAAAGATTGTAATGATAAACCCAAAGCTCTCGCCCTATGTACAGAATCTATAGGCATTGTCGTGGCATAATATACCACAGCATAGATTTGATTTCCAGATTCTTCATCCGTAGCACAAACCCAGCTACCAAAAGGTGGCATAGCGGGAAAACTTAAATCTTCCGGTTCTAGACACTGTGCTAAAAATTCCGTAGTTGCAGTTTCTATCACCTCCCCAATATGGTGAGGATGGCGATCGCCAGTGGCAAACTGTGGTAAAGGTAAACGCATATTTATCAAGTTTAAGTTGTAGGGGTCTAGCAATGCTAAACCCGTACTATCAGTTGTCAATTTTTTGTATTCACCACTGACTAATGACTAATGAACTATTTTCCTTTTTTTGTAGCTGTGGTGTCTACAAGTTCTAACTCTGGCAAGCGGAAAGTAATAATTTTATCCCAGTTACCACCTTCAAAAATTACTGCGACTTTACCATCACTCACCCGTTGTACAAGTCCTTCGTAGCGATAATATGTATCTGCGGGATTTTTGACGCGAACGGTAGCTCCAGGCAGAATCATGTGTTTACCCTCAAATTATTCTCTGTTATTAGCTTAATATTATTTGAGCTTTGATTGTCATTGACAACAGACTTAGGGAGATGGGCAGGAAAAGATTTTGCCCAATGTCCAGTACCCAATGCCCTCTTCCCTAGTTTAATAATACGTTTGACGTTGCCGGAAATTAGCCACAGACTCGACTATACCCAAAGCGATAAAATTAGTCAGCATAGCAGAGCGTCCATAACTCATCCAAGGTAAAGGAATTCCCGCCACAGGAGCTAAACCAACCGTCATTCCCACATTCACAATTAGTTGAAAAATGATCATAGATAAAACACCAATAGCCAGCAAAGAGCCGAAATTATCTTTAGCTGTTTGAGCTATGCGTAATATCCGAAAACAAATTAAACAGAAAACAAATAGCACCACCAAACAACCGACAAAACCCAACTCTTCACCCACTGCGGAAAAAATAAAATCTGTGTGTTGCTCAGGGACGAAATTTAGCTGAGTCATAGGGCCTTTGAACAAACCCCATCCCCAGAGTTCTCCTGCACCGATAGCAATACGAGACTGAATTAAGTGATAACCAGCACCAAGAGGATCATGTTCAGGGTTCATAAAAACACTAAGTCTATCTTTTTGATATTCCCGTAAAACATGATTCCAGGCAAAAACTCCTAATTCACCACCCAATATATTGATACCAAAAGAGCCGATCGCACCAAGATTAAATTTGCGCCATGGTAGAGTTTGCCAACCTACAATACCCATAGCACCAGCCCAAAACAAACCCAAAGGACTAAAAGTTAGTTCTTTTAATAACACTATTGGTTCAGACAAAGGCCAGGAGATACTAAACAAAATAGCAGATACTATCGGGGAAACCATCAATATTAACCAGCCAGGATTAGCATTTGCCCAATACAGCATTCCCAAAAATATGGCAGCAAATACCAGTGAAGTAGCTAAGTCTGGTTGTAAAAATACCAATCCCCAAGGGACAGCTGTAATTGCTAAGGCGCGGAAAATATTTTCTAATTTAGAAGCAGTACACCTATGTAACAAAGCAGCTAGGGTGATAATCATCCCAATTTTGGCAAATTCAGAAGGTTGGACATTGAAACCAGCAATGCCGATCCATCGTTGCGCTCCATTAGCACTTTTACCAGCAAACATAACCACTATGAGGCTGAAATTAGTTATGGCATAGGTGATCCAGTGCCACTGAACCAGATTTTCGTAGCGGATACGAGCTAAAAATAAGGCAATAATTGAGCCAATACCAGCTACCAACCAATGCCACCACCAATCATTTGCTGGGTGTCTAAGTTCTGTACTGAGAATCATTAGACCGCCAAACAGACTCACAGCAATGGGCAAACATAATAACAACCAATCTACTTGGTGCCACGGCTTCAGCCAATATTGCCAGCGGATTTTTGGGAGCGAACGTTTTAACAACATTGTGCAAAAAACAACTTGAACTTGTAAATGAGGATTGGTAATTGGTAATTGGGATATTATTCATGACCCATTACCCATTACCTACCCTTATGTCAAAGCAGCAACTGATACCTTAGCGGCGATAGATTGAGCGATCGCCTTTAAAGCCTTCGCTGAAGCTGAATCTGGATCAGCAACCACAATGGGTATACCAGTATCACCACCAATTCTGGTAGAAATTTCCAGAGGTACACAACCCAAGAGAGGAACTTCTAATTCTGCGGCTGTTTTTGAACCGCCACCAGAACCAAAAATGTCATATTTTTTATCTGGCTGATCTGGGGGGATAAAATAACTCATATTTTCAATAATCCCCAATACTGTTACATTCATCTGCTGGAACATCCGCAAACCCTTACGAGAATCCAGTAATGCTACATTTTGGGGTGTAGTAACAATTACTGCTCCCGCCATTGGTACAGCTTGGGTTAAGGTTAACTGAGCATCTCCAGTCCCTGGGGGCATATCTACAATCAAATAGTCGAGTTCCCCCCATTGCACCTGATACAGAAATTGACGAATTACGCCATTGAGCATTGGACCGCGCCAAATTACAGGCTGATCACGGTCAATCAAAAAGCCCATAGATACTAACTTAACCCCATGATTGAAAGCAGGTTCGAGAATGTCCCCTGTTTCTGTGGAGCGAACAGAAATTTCTGCATCAGCTAAACCTAGCATAGTTGGGTCATTGGGCCCATAAATATCCGCATCTAACAAGCCCACCTTTGCCCCTGTCTGTGCTAGTGCAACTGCAATATTTACTGCCACTGTACTTTTACCAACGCCACCTTTACCACTAGACACAGCAATAATGTTTTTAACCCCATCAATTCCTGTCCGGTCGGGTAAACTTTTTTGCTGAGGCGTTTCTGCCGTCACCTCTACGCTAATATCTGTTACACCGGGGAGTTTCTGAATAGCTTTTTTACAATCTTCAACAATAAATTCCCTTAAAGGACAGGCGGGAGTGGTTAACACCAAAGTAAAGCTAACTTTGCCATCATCAATTTTGATGTTGCGAATCATGTTCAGTTCTACCAGACTTTTACGAAGTTCCGGATCTTCTACTGGTCGCAAAACTTCTAGAACTGACTGAGAATTGAGGACATCATACATGGTTTATACCGTTGCCGCCTTAATCAAGCTTAATAAATTTTCATTTTCACCTACTTGCATCTTAACTTTGTTATGTCATTAGTCATTAGTCATTTGTCATTGGTTATCTGTCATTGGTTATTAGGCATGGGGCATTGGTAAAAATCTTTTGCTTCCCTATCTCTCCATATCTTCCTGTTCCCTGTTTCCTAAAAATCAAAACAACTATCATCCAAAGATTTTTTGTTTCCTGAAACCGCTTGTAAAGCTGCTTGTTCTACCGCTTCCACCAAGGAACGTGCTACTTGATCTGCATAAGGGCGCAAAAATGACCAAACTAGGGGTGATAACCAACCTCGTAAGTTGACAGAATAGGATAAGTAACTACCACAAACAGTTGACTCCACTTGATATGTGATACGTTCCTCAATTCCAGGAATTGCTAATACACGAATACTTAGCATTTGTTTGGGATTTACCCGTTCTACAAAAATATGAATGGGAATTGGCCAAAAGCGAGTTACGGCTTGGAAAATTAATCCAGGTTTAGGTACTAAGCCTAATGGAACATTTGTACTTTTAAATAGTGGATTCCAGGAAACATCAGTTAAATCAACAACTTTGAGCCATAATTCATCTACAGAAGCAAAACTAATCTCTCGATAAGTCCGCACCAACGAAGCGCAAAGCCGACGACGTTTACGATAGATGAGTTTGGATAACCAACTTTGCATAGTCTTTAGTCCTCCCGGCGACAATCTGTTTAAGCATTCAGCCGTCAGCAAACAGCTAATGCCTGACGGCAAGCTACGCAAACAGCATTGAATAAATAAATTATCAGCATCATGACTGATAAAGTAAGTTCCTGGTTCAGAGCAGATAGAAGATAGCAAAATATAACTATATCTTTACTTTTCTTAATATAGTTATGTTTAGAAATCACTCACTTAGTCTAGTGTCTAGGGTATGTTGTTAACAACAGACTTATCTCCACAAAAATTGCAAAGAATCTTAATGAATATGTAAGTCTAGACGCATTTAGTGGAAAATAGCTTTACAGCAGATTCCGCTCTAATGAGGTACAAAGTTGAATCATGAAACTCTTGTGGTGCGGGCATCTTGCCCGCTATATATGTACCTCATAACACCGGGAAGTGCTGTAGTCAAGATACTTGTTGATTTTGGCAACTCAGAAAAAGCTGTTTTGGCAAATTGAGCCAGATTTTTTGGTTTTAAGTGTCAATAAATTTTTAAAATGAGAATTTGTAGCTTTGACAGAAATTGTAAATTTAGCTTCGGGAATCTATGTTGACTAACTCGCAAACCCCCACTCTGACAACAGAATCATCGAAATTTCTTCCAGCCCCTGACGCTCAGGCTAGAGTTAGTCAGTTCATGAAAACATTGCAAGACAAAATCACCCAAGGTTTAGAAGCCTTGGATGGTGGTGGCAAATTTATGGAAGACAGCTGGGAACGTCCAGAAGGTGGTGGTGGGCGATCGCGTGTGCTGCGTGACGGCGCAATTTTTGAACAAGCAGGTGTGAATTTTTCAGAAGTTTGGGGTTCTCATCTTCCCCCTTCCATTTTAGCCCAGCGTCCAGAAGCAACAGGACATGGTTTCTATGCGACAGGGACTTCTTTAGTGTTACACCCTCGAAATCCTTATGTACCCACAGTCCATTTAAACTACCGTTATTTTGAAGCAGGCCCAGTGTGGTGGTTTGGTGGTGGTGCGGACTTAACACCCTATTACCCCTTTGCAGAAGATGCTACCCATTTCCACCAAACCCTGAAACAAGCTTGCGATCAACATCATCCAGAATATTATCCCGTCTTTAAACGCTGGTGTGATGAATATTTCCACCTCAAACATCGTGGAGAAACACGAGGTATTGGCGGTCTATTTTTAGATTATCAAGATGGACAAGGTACTATTTATCGTGGCCCAGATCCCAAGGGAGAAGCAGCCAATTACAGTAACCAAGTAGGAGCATTACCTCCCCGCACTTGGGAACAAATATTTGCTTTGGTGCAAGACTGTGGTGGAGCTTTCTTGCCGGCTTATGTGCCAATTGTAGAAAGACGAAATGGAATGGAATATGGCGATCGCCAACGGAATTTCCAGTTGTACCGTCGGGGTAGATATGTAGAATTTAACTTGGTTTATGACCGAGGTACAATTTTTGGCTTACAAACCAACGGACGCACAGAATCAATCCTCATGTCTTTACCTCCTCTAGTGCGTTGGGAATATGGCTACCAACCAGAACCCAATTCTCCTGAAGCAGAACTATACAATACATTTCTGAAACCACAAGATTGGATTAACTGGAAAACTAATCAACAGTAATTCAGTGATTGACTTAGGTTCAACTACATAATTTTATCTAGATGCAGTAGATAAAGTTTACATAGGTCAATGAAAAATGAAGGATTGGGGCTGGTTTGAAGAAATAAAATATCAAGCAAGATGTTTCTGCGTGTTGGGAATTTATCACTAAAACAGCCTCTTGATATCTCATCTATCAAAGCTATAATTTCCCCAAACCCAGGCTCAGTAAACAAATTAATCATCTACTGAATCTAGATCCTCAGCATGGTTTTTTGTGAGTTAAACTACTAAATATAGTCATTAAGTACAGTAGCTAATCCTGGTTAGACATGGCTTATTTGACTGATTGAAGCAATTCAGAGAAATAAGTAGTTCTGCACAAAACATCACGGAGATCAGAGTGAATATAGACCAAAAAACCTATGCAAATCCAGAGGGAAACATAGTAATTGTCTTAAAGCCAAAAGAGCGTCTAGACATCACAACAGCTTGGCAATTTCGCTTGAAATTACAAGAATGTATTTCTAAACTGAGTCGTCATGTAGTTGTCAACCTAGCACAGGTAGATTTTATTGATAGTTCCGGCCTGACTTCATTAGTAGCGGGAATGCGTGATGCTGATAAAGTTAAAGGCAGTTTCCGCATTTGTAATGTTCATCCAGATGCGAAACTGGTATTTGAGGTGACAATGATGGATACGGTATTTGAGATATTTGAAACAGAACAAGAAGCTATAGATGCTGTATTTCCCAACTTACTCCACCAAGAAAATAACAGTTCTGAACAAAACAGTAAGAATACTTCAGAGCATAACCCATCCGCCGAATCGAAATCCCAGCCTAATCGCTTTCTGCGCTCATTAGCAGATGAGTCTACTTCCGCATAAAAGCTCACAGTTAGCAGATGAGGCTATGGTGTGATAAAAATGTGAAGACTGCTCTAAACAGAAGATCGGCAGCGCACAGATTGACAATTTTATCCTGTTGACTAGATAGTTCTGACACTTCTAGAATGCTCGGCAAAGGTGTTCCCAAAAGGCAACAAGAAAAAACCACCAATTGATTGTTAGGATCAGTTAGCTTTGTGATCTTGTCAGCTTACTGATAACTATAATTACAATAATTACAGGATAATTGTGTAGCAAAATAGTCATCTGTTGATATAACTTGGCAAACTAGCCTTTAAACGAGAAAATAAAAATACGTCTCCCTTAATAATTTCTTTGTGAATAACGTCCGTACAGTTTCTGATACAAAACGAAGTTTCTATAGTCTTCACACCCGTCCCATCAACACTATTTACCGTCGGGTAGTGGAAGAACTGATGGTAGAAATGCACCTACTGTCTGTAAACGCTGATTTTAGCTACAATTCCATCTATGCCTTAGGAGTAGTCACTACCTTTGACCGCTTCATGGAAGGCTATCAACCAGAACAGGATCTAACATCAATTTTCAATGCCTTATGTCAGTCCATAGAGCAAGATCCTCAACGCTATCGGCAAGATGCGGCTAGGTTACAAGCTTTGGCGCAAAGTTTGCCAGTTCAGGAACTAATTGCTTGGATGAGTCAGACCACTCCCTTAGATCAAGATGCTGATTTGCAAGCACAACTGCAAGCGATCGCTCAAAGTTCAGCCCCAAATGCAAATGCTGAAAGTTCTCACTTCAAATATAGTCGTCTGTTTGCCATTGGTTTATTTTCCCTATTGGAACTAGCAGACTCTGAACTTGTAAAAGATGATCAGCAACGTAGTGAGGCACTAAAAGCAATCACTGATGGATTAAACTTATCCGCAGATAAACTCAGTAAAGATTTAGAGTTATATCGCTCTAATCTAGATAAAATGGCACAAGCCTTGATAGTGATGGAAGATATGCTTTTAGCTGAACGCAAAAAACGCGATCAACGTCAGCAACAATCTAAAACCCCAGCCACACCCCCAAGTAACAATGAATAAGGAATTTGGTAATTTGTGATATGTAATTCGTAATTCGTAATTCAAACTTATTAGTCAAAAAATTACGAATTACGAGTTATCAATTACAATTTAGTTTCGCTAAACATTGAGTAATTTGTAGATGATGTTGTTGATAATAGTAAGTGCAAAAGCCCCTAAAACAGCACTCCAGATACCATAACGTAAGCGGAAACCCTCTACTAACCAAGCAGCAATACTAAAGCAAGCAACAGCAATCATGAATGTAAAGATACCAGATAACAAGTCAAAGGTGACGAGATTAGGTATTGTAAATACAACACTTAAAACTGGCCTAACTAATGCTGTAATAATGCCTAAAACGGCTGCGGAAAAAAAAGCTTTCCCTGGAGTATCAATTTCAACGCCTAACGGTAACTTACTAATAATCCACAGACTAATAGACGTGACTATCCAAACAATCAACAGTGTCACAATATTCATGCCGCAACCCTTGAAACGTAAATGGTGATAGGCGATAAATTACTTGGTTTATTTGATAGGAAAATTTTTGTAGCTGAACCAATTATTTATAAATTACCAGAAATTTTGTATCTAATAGGAATTTATTTTAGATATCTTTAGGTTTATTACTCTTTTCTTGATATTAAAAAACTTCATAATCTGAATAATACTAAAAATTTCCAATCTAAACTGCAATAGCATAATTTTTGTGTTACCCTAGTGTAGTTGTTTAAATTCCGCACATCCAGGAATTCGGGTGTTTCCTAAGTGAGAAATGCACCTGGGTGGAGGTTTAACCCGAATAGGAGTTATAAGATATGCCAGTAGTTTCGTTGGCTCAAATGATGGAGTCAGGAGTTCACTTTGGGCATCAGACCCGACGTTGGAACCCCAAAATGTCACCTTACATCTACACATCTCGTAATGGTGTACACATTATTGACTTGGTGCAAACTGCCCAATTAATGGATGGAGCATATAACTATATGCGAACCCAATCAGAGCAAGGGAAGAAATTTTTGTTTGTAGGTACAAAGCGCCAAGCAGCAGGAATTATTGCCCAAGAAGCCGCTCGTTGTGGTTCTCACTACATTAACCAGCGCTGGCTGGGGGGAATGCTCACCAACTGGGCAACCATCAAAACCAGAGCAGATCGTCTTAAAGATTTAGAACGTCGGGAAGAAAGCGGCGCCCTAGATTTATTGCCTAAGAAAGAAGCATCAATGCTGCGTCGGGAAATGACGAAGCTACAAAAATACTTGGGCGGTATTAAAAATATGCGTAAAGTACCAGACGTAGTGGTGATAGTTGACCAAAAACGTGAGTACAACGCAGTTCAAGAATGCCAGAAACTGGGTATTCCTATTGTTTCCATGTTGGATACAAACTGTGACCCAGATGTAGTAGATATTCCCATCCCAGCCAATGACGACGCAATCAGATCAATTAAGCTGATTGTTGGTAAATTAGCAGATGCTATTTATGAAGGTCGTCATGGTCAGCTAGAAGCAGAAGAAGATTACGAAGATTACGAAGGTGCTGAGGGAGATTACGACTACGAAGAGGGCGAGTATACAGACTCGACGAACGACGACGACAAAGATGAAGAATAATAATAAATAATGGAGGATGCTTGAAGGGTAAAGTCATGTACTTCACCCTGATTGTGATCACTACTGTAACTCCTGTCTTAACAATTACTAATTCAAAGTAATTGAGTCGTGAAATGAAATAGGAATTGAGGCAACATGGCGGAAATATCTGCAAAACTCGTCCAAGAGCTACGTCAAAAAACCGGCGCTGGCATGATGGACTGTAAAAAAGCGCTGATAGAAAATGATGGCAGTATAGAAGCAGCCATAGACTGGTTACGAAAAAAAGGTATTGCTAAAGCAGACAAAGCGAGTTCTCGGATTGCTGCTGAGGGTTTGGTGGAAACCTACATTCAACCTGATGGTAAGGTTGGTGTATTAATCGAAGTAAACTGCCAAACAGACTTTGTTGCTCGTAACGATGCTTTCAAATCCTTAGTTAAAACCCTGGCTCAACAAGCAGCAACTGCTGATAGTGTAGAGTCTTTGTTGGCTCAACCCTACATTGAAAATTCCAGCTTGACTGTAGATGAAGCTATTAAACAAGCAACTGCTACCTTGGGTGAGAATATTCAGGTACGACGTTTTGTTTCATATGCTCCAGCAGCAGGCACATCAGGAATAGTAGACAGCTATATCCACACAGGTGGTCGAGTGGGTGTATTAGTTGAACTAGGAGCAAAAACAGAGTCAGCTGCTAGTAATGAAGAGTTCCAAAGTCTGGCAAAAAATGTAGCAATGCAAGTTGCCGCTTGTCCCAATGTTGAATACGTGAGTGTAGATCAAATTCCTGCCGAATTTGTTCAAAAAGAGAAAGACATTGAAATGGGCAAGGATGATTTGGGTAATAAACCAGAGAACATTAGAGAAAAAATTGTTCAAGGTAGAATTGAAAAACGTCTAAAAGAAATTACTTTGCTGGATCAACCTTATATCCGCGATCAAAGTATTTCCATAGAAGACTTGATGAAACAAGTTCAATCTAAAGTAGGCGAAGATATCCAAGTTAAGGGCTTTGTCCGTTATGTACTGGGTGAAGGCATTGAAAAACAAGAAGTGAGCTTTGCTGATGAAGTAGCTGCTCAAATGGGTGCTAAATAATTGAGTTCTCATTTCTTATGTTTTAGCCTGGAAAGCTGATGGACTAAGAGCTAGATGCTTACCCTATGAGTCATTAGTCTATAGTTTATTGGTTGATAGTATATGATTATTCAATAATTACCTATTGACAGTGAACTATAGACTTTTGATTAAATAACTACTTAAATAACAGGTCTAGCAGATTTTGCTGACCTGTATTTTATTGAGAGTAGGTATAGCAATAGACAAAGCGTTTAGGGCATTAGTAATATCTAAAACTAATTAGGGTCAGGATTTAACTTTTGTCTTTTGCCTCTTGCCTTCTGCTATAAGTGGTCGTGCAAAATAAATTTCATATTTAGGGAAGGTGACAGGTGACACACAAGAGATACAGAGATTTCTATTGTTTTCCCAAATGTGCAATTAATTTTGCCCAGGTACTTAAAATATGGGATTAAAGCTGATGTAGCAAGAACAGAGTGCGGTTTTCCTCATATCTGTTAGTCTCTATCTCCTACCTTTCTTGATAAAATTCAGATGGAGACAAAAGGTAAGATATGGCCAGAGCAATTGAGCGCATAGAGCAGGATATTACAAATTTAAAACAAGGAATTGGAGCGATCGCCATAGAACTCCATAGCAATTATCTGAGTTATTTAACTCTTCTTGGAGAAGCTTTACAAAAACAGTTAATTTTGGCAACTTATCACCTGTGTACCCAGGGATATCCTGATAGTTTTATGAAGCTATCACTTAATCAGCGGCAACAGTTACAACAAGGTATCCGCAAATTAGGTAAAAAGGGGGCTGAAAAATTACTATTGTATGTTGTTCAGACTGAAGAAGAAGACCTAGAAGACTTAGAAGACCTAGAAGACTCAGAAGACTTAGAAGACTTAGAAGACTTAGAAGACTTAGAAGACTTAGAAGACTTAGAAGACTTAGAAGAAATTGAAGACTCAGAAGAAATTGAAGAACTTGAAGACACTAAAAACGATCAAGAATCTACCTCTAAGAGGCAAAAATATTTAGATCCTTCTAATCCTATGGAAGTCGCACAATGGCATCAGGATTTAGAAGAACAAATCCAGTATGTATTAAGAAAAACATCTCAAGAGGCTAATTCTTTATTGCAAAAAGCTGGGATATTACCGAAAAAATTACCACAGCCAATTTTAGCAGCGGCAGCAGCGGCAGCATCAGAAGCATCAGCCGAAGTAATGCCAGGACCACCCAACCTTTTAAACTTAGTAATTGAAATCAGTAATGAGCAAGATGCAGAAAATACCAGTTTGACACCACTGATAACTATTAACTTGAGATTAGGAGACATTGAATTTGCTGATAACACGCTTTTGTCAGCACGTAAACAAATCCGTAATATCTTATTGCAATTAAATAAACTCGGAAAAGAATATCAGAAAAAACATAAAGAACTGAGCATAGCAGAAGCAGAAGCCGCTTGGCGTGCTAGTTGGTTTGAGGACTAACCACTACGCGACAGTTAAAATTCAAAAGTCAAAAGTCAAAATCAAAGAACTTCTCTCAATTCCTTACCCGATTCCCTATTCCCTTGATAAATGACTAATGAAATACCTGATTGGATAAGATTACATAAAGCCTTGACAGTAGAGGCTGAAAATGGCTTTACAGATTTGATGGGTAGACAATATCGCTTTAGTGAATTTCTGAGTTTGACTTTTGGGAAATTCCCCCAAAGTTTACCATCAAAAGAGCGATCGCGCTGGCATCAAATAGCCAGACAATTTGCTGATTATCCAAATACAAGTGTAGAAATCAGACAGCATTTAATCGCAGAAGTAAGAAGATACCTTTACCAACTACAAAAAGAATTAGAAGAGGGAACTAAAGAACCAGAAGAACCAAGAGCAAATTATAAAACTAAAACCATCAAGACAACCCCAATGGTTGCCGAAGTTAGTAAGCGACTTGCTCCAAAAATTGATCAAAAACTGAGCGATTTACCAGAAATTGGCATTAAAAGAGCCGAGAATTTGGCAAAGTTAAATTTACTAACGGTCCGGGATTTGTTATTTTATTATCCCCGTGATCATATTGATTATGCTCGCCAAGTTAATATTCAAGAATTACAAGGAGGTGAAACAGTTACAATTATCGCTACAGTCAAGCGTTGTAATTGTTTTACCAGTCCTAAAAATAAGAAATTAACTATTTTAGAATTACTATTAAAAGATAATACTGGACAAATTAGAGTTAATCGTTTTTATGCTGGGGCAAGATTTAGTAGTCGTGGTTGGCAAGAAAGTTTAAAACGGCGTTATGCTGTGGGTAGTGTGATAGCTGCTTGTGGCTTAGTGAAAGCTAGTAAATATGGAGTAACTTTAGATAATCCTGAAATTGAAGTATTAGCAAATCCCGGTGATACGATAGAATCTTTTACTATTGGTAGAGTTGTTCCTATTTATGGTTTAACTGAAGGAGTAATGGCAAATACAGTTAGACAAGCTGTAATTGCGGCGTTACCTGCGGCGGTTAATTTTAAAGATCCTTTACCACCGGGTTTAAGAAAAAAATATGAATTGATGGAATTAAAAGAGGCAATTCCTAATATTCATTTTCCTAAAGATAGTGATACTTTAAAAATAGCTCGACGGCGTTTAGTATTTGATGAATTTTTCTATTTACAACTGGGTTTATTACAACGACAAAAACAAGCTAAGGCAATTCAAACTAGCGCGGTTTTAGCACCCAAAGGTAAGTTATTAGAACAGTTTAATGAGATTTTACCTTTTAAATTTACCAATGCTCAACAAAGGGTTATTAATGATATTCTTAATGATTTACAAAAACCTGCACCGATGAATCGTTTAGTTCAAGGTGATGTCGGTTCAGGTAAAACGGTGGTAGCTGTGGTGGCAATTTTAGCGGCTATTCAATCTGGTTATCAAGCGGCATTGATGGCACCGACGGAAGTATTAGCAGAACAACATTATCGAAAATTAGTTAGTTGGTTTAATCTCTTACATTTGCCAGTTGAATTATTAACAGGTTCAACAAAAACAGCAAAAAGAAGAGAAATTCATGCTCAGTTAGAAACAGGTGAATTACCTCTTTTGGTGGGAACTCATGCGTTAATTCAAGATAAAGTGAATTTTCAAAGTTTGGGTTTAGTTGTGATTGATGAACAGCATCGGTTTGGGGTAGAACAAAGGGCAAAGTTACAACAAAAAGGTGAACAACCCCACGTTTTAACTATGACTGCTACTCCTATTCCGAGAACTTTGGCGTTAACAGTTCATGGTGATTTAGATGTGAGTCAAATTGATGAATTACCACCGGGAAGACAAGAAATTAAAACATCTTTATTAACTGGTCAGCAAAGACCCCAAGCTTATGATTTAATGAGGAGAGAAGTTGCCCAAGGTAGACAAATTTATGTAGTTTTGCCTTTGGTGGAAGAGTCGGAAAAATTAGATTTGCGTTCCGCTGTTGATGAACATCGGAAATTACAAGAAAGTGTTTTTCCCGATTTTCAAGTTGGGTTATTACATGGAAAAATGACTTCCGCAGAAAAGGATGAAGCTATTACTAAATTTCGGGATAATGAAACCCAGATTTTAGTTTCTACGACTGTGGTAGAGGTGGGTGTGGATGTGCCTAATGCCACGGTGATGTTAATTGAACACGCGGAGAGATTTGGGTTATCGCAGTTACACCAATTACGGGGGCGTGTTGGTCGGGGTGCTGCACAATCCTATTGTTTATTGATGAGTAGTTCTCGGAGTCCTGATGCTCAACAGCGGTTGAAAGTGTTGGAACAGTCCCAGGATGGGTTTTTTATTTCGGAAATGGATATGCGGTTTCGTGGCCCTGGGGAAGTGATGGGGACTCGACAATCTGGGGTAGCGGATTTTACTTTGGCTAGTTTGGTGGAAGATGAGGATGTGTTGTTGTTAGCGCGTCAAGCTGCGGAGAAGGTGATTGATATGGATGTGAGTTTGGCGCGTTGGCCATTGATGCAGGATGAGTTGCAGTATAGGTATGCGCGGTTAATGGGGGGAGCAATTTTGACTTAGAATAAAGTTTAGAAATACTAATTATTAACTATGTTACAACGACTAAAACTTAATGGATTCAAGTCTATTAAAAATATGGATCTTGAATTGCGTCCTTTAAATATTTTAATTGGAGCTAATGGAGCAGGTAAAAGTAATCTCATTTCGTTTTTTAAGATGTTAAATGAGATGATGAGCGATAGATTGCAACAATATATTGCTATATCTGGTTATGCTCAATCTCTATTGCACTTTGGACCCAAGGTAACACCACAAATAGAAGCACAATTAGAGTTTGAATTTAGAGGTGCTGCATATAAATATCATTTTAATTTGCTTCATGCAGCAGGAGATACACTAATTTTTGGCGAAGAAAATTTGAGCGCAAAGGGGTTAGAAAATAACTCTCGGTTACTATCACTTTTTAATTCTTTGGGTTCAGGACATCAGGAATCAAAAATGATTGATGGAGTAGCAGAAGGTTTGCAAACTGCTATCCCTCTTAATTACTTGTTAGATCAATTTCGTGTTTACCACTTTCATGATACATCTTCTACGTCAGCAATTCGTCAATCCTGTTATGTTGGTTATAATAAGTTATTAATGTCTGATGGGGGAAATGTAGCCGCATTACTTCTGAGATTACGCGAAGACAATAACATAGCCTATCAGCGTATTATTAAAACTATTCGTTTAATCGCCCCATTTTTTGATGATTTTGTGCTTGAACCTAGAGGTAATAATGTTATTCTGAATTGGCGAGAAAAAGGATCGGAACAAGTTTTTGGACCTCATCAATTCTCTGATGGGACATTGCGTGCTATTTGTTTAATTACTTTGCTTTTGCAACCTGAAGAACAAATACTAAAATTAATTATTGTTGATGAGCCAGAATTGGGTTTACATCCTTATGCTTTAAATATTATAGCGGCGATTTTTGGTAAGGCTTCCTATCATACACAAATTTTAATTAGTACCCAATCTACTGCTTTTTTAGATAACTTTAATCCTGAAGATGTAATTACAGTAGATAGAGTAGATAAGGAGTCAATATTTAAAAGGTTAAATGCAGAAGAGTTAGAAGCTTGGTTAGAAGAATATAGTTTAGGAGAAATTTGGGAAAAAAATATCATTGGTGGAGGTCCCCACTAATGATTAGACTCTATTTATTTGCTGAAGGACAAACTGAACAGACATTTGCTGATAATATCCTTACACCACATCTGGCTAGATATAATGTTTTTTTGGAGAAAATTATATTGATAGCTCATGCTAGGAGAAAAGGTAAAGTTCATCGTGGAGGTGGTCGAAAATATGAACCAATGAGAGATGATATTTTGCGTTTTATCAAACAGGAGAAAGGAGCTAATGTTTTCTTTACAACGATGATTGATTTGTATGCGATCGCTCCTGAATTTCCAGGATTAAATGAATCTGAAAAACTCCGTCAAAATCCTATACAAAGAGTAGAATTTTTAGAGAAAGCTTTTGCTGATGATATTGATGATAGACGATTTGTTCCCTATATTCAATTCCATGAATACGAAGCTTATCTGTTTGCTGATCCAAATTGTTTTAATAAACATTATGGTAACTGTTCAGAAAAAGTTAAAATTCTCAAGAATATTGTTGATAGTTATGAAACTCCTGAATTAATAAATGATGGTATAGAAACAGCACCTAGTAAACGTATTATTTCCCAGTTTCCTACTTATGAAAAAGGAAAGGTTGCTGATGGTTCACAATTAGCTGAATTAATAGGTTTAGAAACAATTAGGAATAAATGTCCTCACTTTAATTCATGGTTGTTGCAACTTGAATCATTGACACTGTAAAATATTTATATACCCAAATTTAACTATGGTATGTTGCTGAATATTATAAATAGGAAATGTAATCATGGTTATTTCTCAAACCCACCCACCAAACCCCACAACAGAGGTTGAAAAAACAAACTTCACTCCAGAAGAATATCGCGCAATGGAGGAAACAGCTACAGAAAAACATGAATATTGTAATGGAGAAATTATTGTTATGCCTGGAGGTTCAGAAGTTCATAGCCGTATAGGTGTAAATATTACTACTTTGCTGAATGTAGCTTTGAGAGATACTGATTTTCAAACTTATAATGGTGATTTAAGAATTTGGATTCCTGAATTTAATCATGGAACTTATGCTGATGTGATGGTGATTAACTGTGAACCAGAATTTAATGGCGATCGCACTGATGAAATTCTCAACCCTTTATTAATTATTGAGGTGCTTTCTCCTTCTACTGAAGGTTATGACAGAGGGGATAAATTCAGAAAATATCGCGCAATTTCTAGTTTTTGTGAATATCTGTTAGTGAGTCAAACAGAACCTTATATTGAGCATTATTATAAACAGGAAAATCAAAATCATGATCTTTGGCAATTACAAGCTTATGATCAAATTGAAAAATCAGTTTTTCTGCACAGTTTAAATGTAGAAATTCCCATGAATGAAATTTATCGGCGGATTAATTTTTAAGTGGGTTAATTCTTGTAGTTTAAACTGATTAAATTAACTAGGGGATGTACCTTCAAGACATCACCCCTCAACCCTGACTATAAAACCTAACAACTAACTAAACTCAATTGTTTCAATAAACTCTAAAATATTCTGTTTAATATCATCAGCTTCTTCCAAAATATTACCAGGAATATCACCATCAAAAAATGTCCGCTGACTGCTAAATATATACAAAAAATCATGATTGATAAAACATAATAACCCCCGATAAGCATTTAATCTAACAGCATTACCATTAGTTTCTTGTTTAGAAATTGTTGATCCTTTCGGCATATCAACTAATACATAATAATAGCCTTTTAAAGAATCTTTCAGATATTCTGTATATTTTATCTCTGCACCTTCAATATGGGCAAAAATAGCTTGTGGTAGATACTTTTCAATCAAAACTGAATGTAGATACTTTTCCTCTCCTTGGGATTCAATTGTTATTAATGATTCAGAGGGAATAGGATAATAATCTATTCTTAGTAAAGTGCCAACATCATCGGAAAAACCAACCATTCCTTCTTGACTTTGAATTTTTCCACCCTGTTCTGGATTCACTGGAATAGGAACAATAAAATTCCCCAAAGGTGATTGATATACTTGTTGCCCAAATTCATCTAATATAATTGTTTCGTATTCTTCTACATATTCTTCCTGTTTATCTCCTGCTTCTATTGCAGCTATTAATTCCCTAATCATTTCTTCTGCTTCTATATCTTCTAGTTCTAAGGCTTGTTGTAGATGTTGAATGTAAGGTTGTTTTTGTGTGGGAATAGTTAAGGTTTCATCGTCTAGCAGCATTACCACCCCAGCAGCAAAAGCATCCAATATTATCTCATCAATAATACTCATATTGGCAGTATTAAATAATGCTCCCAAACCTTCATGTTTAGCGATCGCTGCCATTCGATCAACGGTTTCTTGCATTTCTTCTTCTGAGTATTCGTCAAAAATCTGAAACTCCCAGAGAATACCCGCTAAACTTTCCGTATCTAAGTCTTCAAGGGAAGAATCTACTATTGCGGTAATTACGGCTATAGCTGCTACTGCTTCCTCTGGACTCAGTGATTCTTCTGATACGTCTTGTGATTTGAATATCCTATCATACTTCGTCATCATATTTAGCTCCATCAACACCTTGTTAGTAATAACCGATTACACACAGTAACAATTGTTAGTTTACCAATATCAGCAGCTTTTGTAGATATTATTTTGTTTATATTAGTAATCTATTTTACCAATGAAAAATAAAAGTTGCAGTTGGACAAGCGCATCCCACAGCAACAGTTAAAACCCACAAGAATGATGTTAAAATGTGCTGAATCATTATTTTGTGAGTATAAATAGAATCATAAATCTTTATAGATGTATTTATTTGACACACAATTGTCAAGTAATTATACTAAACACGATTGGGAAATAGACTTTTGTGAGATGAAGAAAAACTTTGATGTGTAGGGGTTTAGCACTGCTAAATCCCTACCTATAGAATCAAATGATTTAGCTGTTTTGAGTATAATTACTAGATTGAGTAACTCGCGCCTCAATATCCTCTAAAGTACGTAATAACAGGCGATTAGCTTGTAATTTCCAGCCCCATTTCTGGATTCTAATAGCTGCTACCGTACCTAATATAGATGCTAAAAAACAGACTGGTTGATTGAGGGGAATTCCAAACAATAAACCCAAACCAGCAATACCCCAAAATGGCAAAGCAACAGCTTGTCTTTGTTCTTCGACTATCTCCGCAATTGTACCAGATGGCATAGTCGCTAATAATTCAGCTTTCATTTGTTGTTGTTGTACTAAGGAGAGAGATAAACTAATCTTCCTGCGTAGTTTTTCCATCTTTCTTGCATCAGTGCTATATTCCGTTAATTCATCTTCTGCCATTTTCAAGAATTTTTCTAATTGAGACATGGTGTATTTAGTTGATATTTTATGTACAGTTATTTATTATCTCTAATGATTTGAATTTTTGAATACAACTCAATTACTAATCATCAAAGTAAAATGACTAATCTTTTAGAAAGATAACGCTTAATTATCCGTAGCTGAATACCTGAACAAGATGCAGAAAAAGTATTTGCAATCTATTTCGGGTAAAACATATGCCACAGAAGCAGATAAAGCTATACTAAATTACAGCTTTAGTCAGTTGAATTTTTCAGCTATTTATGCTGTAGTAAACTTAGATAGTTATGCTTCCATTCATGTCACAAAAAGTAGGAAATGAACCCATTAGGATTAACCAGTAACTAGAATGCTATTGAATTACTTTTAGTTAAAAAAATAAAATAGTAAAAAATTTAATAGTAACCAATGACTAACGAATAATAACAAATGACTAAAAAATGGTTTCGTCTCGGTACAATATTCATATTTATTCTGTCATTTAGCTTACGATTTTGGGGATTAGATAGATTTAATACCCTCGTATTTGATGAAGTTTACTTTGCTCAATTTGGCAATAACTATCTGACACAAACACCATTTTTTAATGCCCATCCTCCCCTCAGTCAATATATCATTGGCTTGGGAATTTGGATTGGTAATCATATTCCCTTTTGGCAAAATACCGTTAATGGTGCAACAGGTTATTTATTATCTCCTTGGAGTTATCGGTGGACAAATGCTTTTATAGGTTCATTAATTCCCTTCATAATTATTTTACTCACTTATCAACTAAGTTATCGGCGCAGCTTTGCTTTATTAGCAGGTTTATTTACAGCATTAGATGGTTTATTTTTAGTAGAATCTCGTTATGCTTTAAGTAATATCTATATAGTTTTCTTTGGACTACTTGGGAATTTGTGTTTATTATTAGCCTTGGAAAAACAAAATAAACAACGTTGGGTTGCTTTAATAATAGCTGGAATTAGTTTTGGTGCTTCCGTAGGAACAAAATGGAATGGTTTATGGTTTCTAGCAGGTGTTTATGGAATATGGATTACAGCTTGCTTAATTAGTTGGTTACAATCATTTTTAAAAAATGATAACTTGAATCCTCAAGATAACCAAAATTATGAGCAAATAATATTACAAAAAATTACACAAATCAATATTTTCCAGATGGCGTTTTTTCTAGGAATTATCCCCGGAATTATATATAGTTTAATTTGGATTCCTCACCTGCAACTAGATACAAGATATGGATTTATAGAAGTTCATAAACAAATTTTGCAATTTCATCTGCAATTAGGTGGCAATAATCCTAGTATTCATCCTTACTGTGCTGCATGGTATAAATGGCCGTTATTAACTAGGCCAATGGCTTATTATTATCAAACTACTCAAAATATCAGAGATCCTTTACCTGTATTTGGTCCACCTTTACCTCGTGATGCTGGTAAAATTATCTATGATGTCCATGCCATAGGTAATCCTTTTTTATGGTGGTTTGGTTTAATAGCAATAATATTTTTAATATCAATGTTATTTATTAAGATTATTTTACCAGGAATACAACAAAAATGCTTATTTATTCCTAAAAATATCGGTACTGACACTTGGATTGGTTTATATATAGTTATTAATTATGCTGCTAATTTATTACCTTGGGTGAAAGTAAATCGCTGTGTATTTATCTATCATTATATGAGTGCGGTGGTATTTACATTCATAGCCCTTGCTTGGTTTGTTGATCAATGTCTTCGCAGCTATCGCAAAGAATGGCGTATAGTTGGCTTAACTATTACTTTTATGATTATAGCTGCCTTTATTTTTTGGCTACCTATTTATTTGGGTTTACCTCTTTCTGTAGAGGATTATCGCTTACGGATGTGGTTTAGAAGCTGGATATAAAAATTTAAACCCTGGTTGATTTTAAATTTAAATAACACCAATCTTGAATATATTTATATCCATATTAGGTTTTCACCGCTCAACTTCATTTTCATTTATATATAATTCATCCCCTTTACATTATTACATTAATGCCACATCTCATCTTCTCCCGCCTTGTCACCCATTAAGGATTCTGACAGAAAAGTCCATTCCCTTCATAGTTTGATAATTTCCCCCTATTTCCGTAAATATCAGAATTTCTGCTGTATGTATAATCTGTATTTTCGACTATCCTAGATGTAAAGGATTTTCCAGCAGTTTCAGGGACATACCAGCAATGAAAATTTTTAAAAATATAGGAATTGCCGCTATATCGGGAATGATGTTTTTAACAGTACCGTCCGTAGCTACAGCTAATGATCCCGGTGGTTGTTATATGGTGACATCATCCGGCAAAACTGTCAGCTTGGGGACACTCTGCGGTATGACGACAGCACCATCATCAACTCCCACAGTTTTTAAAATACCTATTAAACGTCGTATCGGTAAAACACCAATTATAGATGTCACATTTAATGGTAGTCAAACTTTTGAGATGGTTTTTGATACTGGTGCTACGGGGATTTTAATTACTCAAAAAATAGCTCAAGCTCTGAATTTTCAAGCCTCTGGAAAGGTAAAAGCCAGTATTGCTGATGGTAGTATTATTGAACTGCAAACAGGCAGAGTTTTAACAATCGGTGTAGGTGGTGCTGTCGTGAATAATGCTCAGGTTACTGTCGCACCTAAAGCTAAAATTGGTTTGTTAGGTCACGGTTTTTTTGAGAAATATGATCTGAAAATTCTCAAAGATCAAATTGAATTTTATCCACGTTAATAAATCAACCCTATTATTACACTACCTGGCTAAAAAACCAGGAGTATAAAAATATATATCTACAAACGTTGCAGTAGGTTTAACCCATGAGTATCAGTGCCACAGGTACTAAATAGACCGTATTCCTCCGCTAACATTTTTACTTCCGCTGTTTGCACTTTACAGGGTTTCCACGGGTTAGGATTTTTGTAAGCGTAGAAAGCTTCAACGCCATCAATACCGTACTCCGCTGCTTTGGGAATTAAATCAAAGTGCGATCGCCTGTAACGGGCTGGATGGGCTAGTACAGCCAGTCCTCCGGCATCATGAATAGCTGCTATGACATTAATTGCTTGATATTCTTTACCTGTGGTTGCTAGTCCTTGCAAGTAAGGTTTTATACAGGAATTCTTGATTTCAAATCCATAGGCCAAAATATGCACTTCTGCATCTAACAATTTGGCATTTATTTCTACACCACTCCACAGGTAAGGAATACTGCTATCTGCATGATTCCATTGCCAATCCTCCAACCACTTTTGTGCTACTTGATACCCACAAACACTGTGATGATCAGTAATAGCCAGTCCTTTTAAACCAATGGTGATCGCCTGTTCCATTAGTATATCTGGAGACAATCTACCATCGGAGTATACTGTGTGCATATGAAAGTTGAACAACTTAGGACAACTTTGAGCATTAATGCCTTGGAAGACTTGTTTTAAAAGTTCTGTGGAAGCACTAGTCCGGGCAAAATTTACAACCATAACCCCCTCTGAACAAGAATATGAGATTCTGAATAAACTCAAACGCAAAACTTAAATCATAGAAGTTGCTAGCACCTCATACTAGTATTTGCCGCTACACTTTCAACTACAGTAATTATTTTTTGAGATTTATTAAAACTAAGTTAGCAAATCTCAATGCTTATAGTCATGAGTATTCTTGATTACTTCTATAAAGAAAGTTTAAACTTTTGCCTAATTTTTTATAAACACTGCTAATATCATAGCGCGAAAATTTAGCAAACAGCTGGTTTAAAAAAGAGTTACAGCAGATTACACGTAGATTATAAACAATCTGCCAGATAAAACTCTAGTATCAAAACACTTTCAATGATAATTACTGTTGTATTTGCCAATATCAACCAACTCTCTAAGTAAAAAGACTTACTAATTCCCCAGAACCAGTAACAACTTCACCAATAGCAAAAGCAGGAATATCTTGTGATTGAAAATGGTTAATTGCTAGTTCTGCTGCATGGGGTGGCAATATTAATACAAATCCAATACCCATATTAAAAGTATTATACATAGCTTCCATACTAACTGATCCAGCCTGGGCTAACCATGCAAACACAGGAGGAATATGCCAACTACCAGGATGAATTTTTATAGATTGGCCCGTTCCTAAGCATCTGGGTAAATTTTCTGGTAAACCACCACCAGTAATGTGTGCCATACCATGAACTTCTAAGCCATTTTTTAACGCTGCTAGAACCGGCTTGACATAAATACGAGTAGGTGTAAGGAAAGTTGCACCGATGCTTTCTCCATTGAATAATTCTGGAGTATGGTCCCAAGCAAAACCACCATCACTGACAATTTTTCTGACTAAACTAAAACCGTTACTGTGAACACCTGCACTAGCTAAACCGATAGCGACATCTCCCACTTGTACCTGAGAACCATCTAGCATTCGGCTTTTTTCTGCTATTCCCACACAAAAACCAGCTAAGTCATATTCACCGACTTGATAAAAACCGGGCATTTCTGCGGTTTCTCCACCTAACAAAGCTGCACCAGCTAATTTACAACCTGTAGCAACTCCTGCAACTACTTGGGTTAACTGTTCTTTGTCCAGTTTACCTGTAGCTAAATAGTCCAGAAAAAATAATGGTTCTGCCCCCGATGTCAACACATCGTTAACACACATTGCGACTAAATCAATACCTACGGTGTCGTGACGGTTGAGAACTTGAGCAATTTTCAGCTTTGTACCCACACCATCTGTACCAGATATCAAAACGGGTTCTTGATAACCTGTAGGTAATTGAAAACAACCACCAAACCCTCCTAAACCCCCTATTACCTCTGGTCTAAAGGTACTGTGTACCAAATTACGAATTTGGCCGATAAAAGCTCTACCTGCTTCGACATCAACACCTGCTTCCCGATAATCCATGACTATTTACACCGTAATCATTCTTTTTTAACCAGGTTTTATATGATGACACAAAATAGGGAACAGGCAATAGGGAAAGGAGGGGAAGAATATTTATATTTTACTTTTTAACTTTTCCCTCCCATAACTAATAATTCAAATTAACTAAAATACTTCTTCTTCTATTCCTTGCCACCATTCACCTAAATTCATTAAGTCTTGGTAAATATCAGCTAGTTCTTGTTCATAGGTTGCTGATGATATTGTGTTTTGCTTTTCTTGGAGTTTTTTTAGTCGCAGTTGTACCAATAACCAAGGTTTAGCAATACTATCTGTGGTTTCTATATATTGTGCTAGTTCTTTACTATCCATAAAATTATACTTTAATTTTTAGACTTCATTACAGTAGCTTTCAGCAAGCTAACCCTTTATATGTGAGGATTTTTGATTATTATTTGTACCCCATTTATCTGTAATACGCTGTATTTTATATTTAATTATAAATCATTAATAAGCAATTACTAATGTCTAATTTCTAATTCATAAATTGCGATTGGTTCATCTTTACCTTTAACTTTAACAGATTCATCTACAAGTCTGAGAGAAAACGATTCAGGATGGCAGAGGTTTTTGATAACTGATTCTGTGACTAGAATTTCACAATTATATTGTTTCGTTAGTCCTTCAATGCGAGAAGCAACATTAACTGCATCACCAATAACTGTAGAATCCATGCGGGAAGTAAAACCAACTGTACCCATAACTACTGTACCACGATGAATCCCAATACCCACAGAGATAATTGGTAATTCTTGTTGCGATCGCTGATCATTAAACTTATCTAAAGCCTGTTGCATGGCAATTGCTGCTTGTATGGCTGAGTCTGTGGCCTCATCATCAAAAAGTGCCATAATTGCATCACCTATATATTTATCAATAAATCCTCCTGATTCGTCAATGGCTTTTCCTAGACAGGCTAAATAATCATTTAAAAATAAAAAAATTTCCATTGGTGCCATTACTTCTGACATAGAAGTATAACCACGAATATCACAGAATAAAATTGTCATTTTCCTGGTAGAAGCCATACCAACTTCAATGTTTTCTATGCCTTGGGGGGCAATAACTGAGACAAATTTATCTGGGACAAATCTCTCAAAAGATTCTACTGTTTTTTGTAATTTACTAAATGATATTTGCAACTCTGCTGACATTTGGTTTACGGAGTTTGCTAAGGCACGAATTTCATCTGGTAAATATTTAGTCTCTACTCTCTGTTTTAAATCACCCTTGGCAATTTTAGTCACACTAATCTGTAAACTTCTAACTGTATCACTTAATTCTTTTGCTAAAATATAGGCACATATCCAACCAAAATTAAGTCCTAAAAAACCCATAACTAGGGCTTTATGAATTGCATTATTTACAGCTTCATTAACTTTTTTTAGAGATATACCTATTCGTAATCTTCCCAACTTTTTACCAGATATTTTCAGAATATCTGAGGATACTTCCATGACTTGTTCTCCTCGCTTTCCTCTCAATTGATTATTATATAAAATATCACGGAGGATAACTGTCTCAATGATAGTAGTTTCTTGCTTTGATTCCAGGGAATTTTTAGTTACACTATAAGGAACAATATTAGGAATATAATCATTTTGTAGCTCGTTGGGGAAAGCAGCAATAATTTTATCTTCTTGAGATGAGTCTGATATAATCACATAGACAATTTCATCATTTTCTCTCATTAATAAATTGAGATTGACACGAATTTGACTCCAATTTTCTTGAGAAAGTTCATTAGAATATGTGTAGCTTAAAACTTTAGATATAACTCTGGCATCATTCAGCTTTTCTATCCTGTAGGCGTTGCTTTCACTATTGGCCCAAACTGTTAAGATCGAACTGATTAAGGCAACAATTATTAATGTAGTCGAGGTCAATATTTGGGTGTGAATGGAACGGAATATAAAAAATTTCATGGCTTTATTTGACAGTTAAACCTTGCACAAATGTCACCCATTTAAATTCTTTTACTTCTGCTGGACATTTGTTACTCACAGCTAGAGTTATAGGACCGCCCAGACTAGCTGGAATTGGTTGTTTTTCCTGACCCCATCTAGTAGCTAGAATAACATTGCATTTCTGTATGATATCAAAGGGTAAACTTTGTTCTGCTGAATGTTTTTGGTAAATTTCTGGTTTACCACTCACAAACACACTTTGCTTAGGTTTGAGGGTAATACCTGCTAGAGAAAGCACATCCTGTATCCTCACACCATGTAGTTCTACTTGGTCACTAGGCCATTTCACTCCATAGGCAACTTTTTCTTTGATGGTTACTTGTGGTAGTTGGTCTAAGTTAGCTAGTTGCAGGTCACTTGTACCTATACTTACTTTGGCTTTCTCTGTGCCAAATATAACGTGTGTGACATAAAATGCCCACATTTCATCATCATATTTTTTTTGAATTTCTGGATGCTGACTATAGGGAAAGATTAAATAAATTGGACCTCCTTCACTACGTGGAATTGGTTGACCATCCTTAGCAATTGCTAAAATAATGGGGTAATTCAATAGGTCTTCTATTTTTATAGTTACTTGGTAAGCGTCATAACAGACAAAAGTGACTTCTTTTACCTCTTGATTAACTGCAAATTCTTGGATTAATGATTTTACTGAAATACCCGTAAATGTAAATACTTTATTAGGATTAACAATGTTATTAGCGTCAACGGTATTAATATTGACGGTGGCTAAATCTTGTAACTGTGACCAGTTTAATGTTTCTGTTTTCCCTGTCAATGTCTGACCTTGTATAACTAACTTCCACTCACTTTGTTGAATGTTTTTAGCTTTTTTTGCCAAAATTTCAGCGTTGCGATCGCTTGCTTCTTTAAGCCATACTTCCAGTTGTTGATCTGTTGGCTTATTTGTGCAACCTACTAAGCAGACGATAGCTATCTTTAATGATACTAAAGCCAAGTTTTTCCAGGTATTCACAGCAACTACATTAAAAATATTTGTTGAAAAGGTTTACAAGTTGAAATTTGCTGTTTTATGGACAGCACCGTATCACAGTTTTACACCATATAGGTGACAGTTACTAAGTGACAGTTGAAATTACCAATAACTACTACAAAAAACTTATGGTATTACAAGTAGAAAACGATACTTACGAAGCTAAAACCCAAGAAATAGCTAAACAGGTTTTAGCTGCTACTCAGGAAAATCGCTCTTTTTTAGGTTCTTTGCGTGATCAAATGCGCTGGGATGATAAGTTACTAGCCTGGGCTATGAGTAATCCTGGACTCAGGGTACAATTGTTTCGTTTTATTGACACTTTACCCTCTTTACATAGTAAATCAGAAATTGCCTCCCATTTACAAGAATATTTAGGAGATGAGTCTGTAGAATTACCCACAGCTTTGAAGGGAATGCTGAATTTTACTAACCCTAGTTCTATGCCGGGTCAGGTAGCAGCCAGCACTGTGGGAACTGCTGTAGAAACTTTAGCACATAAGTATATTTCTGGAGAAACTATTCAGCAAGTGATCAAAACCGTTGAAAAGCTACGTAAGGAAAAGATGGCTTTCACTATTGACTTACTTGGTGAAGCGGTAATTACGGAAACGGAAGCTCAATCTTATTTAGAAAAATACTTAGAGTTAATGCAGCAGTTGGTAGAAGCATCAAAAAAATGGGTGCCTATCCCCGCTATTGACGAAGCTGATGGGGAAATGCTGCCTAAAGTTCAGGTTTCTGTGAAGTTAACTGCGTTCTATTCCCAGTTTGATCCGTTAAATGCTGATGGTAGCGAACAGAAAGTTAGCGATCGCATTAAAATTCTACTCCGTCGCGCTCAGGAATTGGGTGCAGCAGTCCATTTTGATATGGAACAATACGCTTTTAAAGATATTACTTTAAATATTCTCAAAAAGCTGTTAATGGAAGAGGAATTCCGTCAACGTACCGATATCGGGATCACCATCCAAGCATATCTGCGTGACAGTGAAGAAGATGTCAGAAATATCATTGCTTGGTTAAAACAGCGCGGTTATCCTCTGACTGTGCGTTTGGTTAAAGGTGCTTACTGGGATCAGGAAACGATCAAATCAGAACAAAAACACTGGAAACAGCCAGTTTATAACGATAAAGTCGCCACAGATGCCAATTTTGAGGTGATAACTCAGCTGTTGTTGGAAAATCACGAGTATGTTTATTCTGCCATCGGTAGTCATAATGTCAGATCCCAATCTCGGGCGATCGCTATTGCAGAAAGTCTCAATGTCCCCCGTCGTCGCTTTGAAATGCAAGTTCTCTATGGCATGGGTGATAAAATTGCTAAGGCTTTGGTAGACAAGGGTTATCGGGTTCGGGTTTATTGTCCCTATGGTGATTTGTTACCGGGAATGGCTTATTTAATTCGCAGGTTGTTGGAAAATACGGCGAATAGTTCTTTTTTACGGCAAAATCTGGAAAATAAGCCTGTTGATGAGTTGTTAGCTCCTCCTCAGATCGATTTATCTCACGCAGAGACGCAGAGACGCGGAGAGGAGAAGAAGAGGTTTGTTGGTGTTGCAGATACTGATTATGCTGAGGAGGAGAAAAGACGGGTTTCTCACCAAGCTTTCCAAAAGGTGCGTCAGCAGTTGGGGATGACTTATTTACCTTTGTTGAATGGTGAATATGTTGATACTACCAGTTTTGTGGATTCGGTAAATCCTTCTAATTCTAGTGAGGTGTTGGGTAAGGTTGGGCTTTTGAGTGTTGAACAGGCTGAGGAAGCAATGAAGTTTGCTAAAGCTGCTTTCCCTGGTTGGAAGCAAACACCTGTGAAGCAACGTGCTGATATCTTGCGGAAAGCTGCTGGGTTGATGGAGGAAAGACGCGCTGAACTTTCGGCTTGGGTCGTTTTAGAAGTGGGTAAACCTGTTAAGGAAGCTGATGCGGAAGTTTCGGAAGCTATAGATTTTTGTCTTTATTATGCTGAGGAGATGGAACGGTTAGAAAAGGGTGTAAATTATGATGTAGCTGGGGAAAATAATCGTTATATTTACCAACCTAAAGGTATTGCGGTGGTGATTTCTCCTTGGAATTTCCCTCTGGCGATCGCCTGTGGAATGACTGTTGCTGCTTTGGTTTCCGGGAATTGTACTCTACTGAAACCAGCGGAAACTTCTTCTATCATCACTGCCAAGTTGACGGAAATATTAATTACTGCCGGGATACCTAAAGGTGTGTTTCAATATGTCCCCGGTAAGGGTTCTCAAGTCGGTGCTTATTTGGTCAATCATCCTGATACTCATGTAATAGCTTTTACTGGATCTCAGGAAGTTGGATGTAGAATTTACGCAGAAGCCGCAATTTTAAAACCTGGTCAAAAACACATGAAAAAAGTAATTGCGGAGATGGGTGGCAAAAATGCCATCATCATTGATGAAAGTGCTGATTTAGACCAGGCTGTTGTGGGAGTTGTACAGTCTGCTTTTGGTTATAGTGGTCAAAAATGTTCCGCTTGTTCACGGGTCATAGTTCTCAATCCTATCTATGATACGGTTGTAGAAAGGTTAGTAGCAGCAACCAAGTCATTAAATATTGGTGCAGCGGAGTTACCTAGTACCCAAGTTGGTCCAGTTATTGATGAAAATGCGCGGGATCGGATTTTAGAATACATTGAAATCGGCAAAAAAGAAGCGAAGTTAGCTTTGGAATTACCTGCACCCAGTCAAGGTTATTTTATCGGACCAGTGATTTTTTCTGAAGTTCCCCCTGATGGAGTCATTGCACAGCAAGAAATCTTTGGGCCAGTTTTATCAGTAATTAAAGCCAAGAATTTTCAGGAAGCATTAGAAATTGCCAACTCTACAAATTACGCTTTAACCGGTGGTTTATATTCCCGCACACCATCCCACATTGAACAAGCACAAACGGATTTTGAAGTCGGTAATTTATACATTAACCGCAATAGTACCGGGGCAATTGTGGGCCGTCAACCATTTGGTGGTTTTAAACTTTCTGGTGTTGGTTCAAAAGCCGGTGGACCAGATTATTTATTGCAATTCCTGGAACCAAGAACAATCACAGAAAATATTCAACGTCAGGGTTTTGCACCCATTGAAGGTAATGAATAATTGAATCATAGATTCCTGACTTCGATGATTACTTCATTACTTGAAGTCTTGAGAAATACCTGTATTGAATTAAATCATCCCATGATTCAGCAACGCTGGCGAAAGTTTTTCAATTACCCACTCACTACCAATTACCTATTCCCTGTCATCTAAATTACGAAACCAACACCATTGACAGTAACCAACATCACAACAGTACATGGAAACTATAGATTACCTTGATAGAGTCAGACCGCAAACTTTTTCAACAGAAACACCCCATACTAGATATAATTTCCTATAAGTTGAAAAAACTCTTTCATATTTAGCGTAGACATTACGCCTGTCTAAAACTGATAGCTGATAAACACATTAGGAGGATTACTTATGGCGCTTGTACCCATGCGGCTGCTTTTAGATCACGCTGCTGAAAACGGTTACGGCATCCCAGCTTTTAACGTCAATAACTTAGAGCAGATTCAAGCAATTATGAAAGCGGCGGCTGAGACAGATAGCCCCGTAATCTTACAAGCTTCTCGCGGCGCTCGTAACTATGCAGGGGAAAACTTCTTGCGCCACCTGATTTTGGCTGCGGTAGAAACCTATCCTCAGATTCCCATTGTCATGCACCAAGATCATGGTAATGCTCCTTCTACCTGCTATTCAGCAATTAAGAACAACTTCACCAGTGTGAT
Source organism: Okeanomitos corallinicola TIOX110 (assembly GCF_038050375.1). NCBI lineage: Bacteria > Bacillati > Cyanobacteriota > Cyanophyceae > Nostocales > Aphanizomenonaceae > Okeanomitos > Okeanomitos corallinicola. The sequence continues at coordinate 4,085,600 of NZ_CP150886.1, forward strand.
GATGGATGGTTCTTTAGAAGCTGATGCTAAAACACCTGCCAGCTTTGAGTACAACGTAAATGTTACCCGCGAAGTTGTGAATGTTGCTCACTCCTTGGGTGTGAGTGTTGAAGGTGAACTAGGTTGTTTAGGTTCTCTAGAAACCGGTGCTGGTGAAGCTGAAGATGGTCACGGTTTTGAAGGTACATTAGACCATTCTCAATTGTTAACCGACCCCGATGAAGCTGTTAACTTCGTAGAAGCAACTCAAGTGGATGCTTTAGCTGTTGCTATTGGTACTAGCCACGGTGCTTATAAATTTACCCGTAAACCAACCGGTGAAATTTTGGCTATTAGCCGCATTGAAGAAATTCACCGCCGCTTACCTAACACCCACTTGGTAATGCACGGTTCTTCTTCTGTACCTGAAGATTTGATTGCACTGATTAACCAATATGGTGGTGCTATTCCTGAAACCTACGGTGTACCTGTAGAAGAAATCCAAAAAGGTATTAAGAGTGGTGTTCGTAAGGTAAACATTGACACCGACAACCGTTTGGCTATTACTGCGGCTGTACGTGAAGCTTTGGCTGCTAATCCTAAAGAATTTGATCCTCGTCACTTCCTCAAACCTTCTATTAAATATATGCAGAAAGTTTGTGCTGACCGTTATGAACAGTTCGGTACTGCTGGTAACGCAAGCAAGATTAAGCAAGTTTCTTTAGAAGATTTTGCTGCTAAGTATGCTAAGGGCGAATTAGTCATGAAAGGTGTTGCTAAAGTTTAATTTCTATTAGCAATAAATCGGTTATAGCGAGGCTATATCCAAATATTTATTAACCGGGGGCTTTTAAGTTTCCCGGTTTTTTATTGTTTGATAGAAATAGTTGAATAGTTGGCTTTCGTGGAAGTTAGGTTGTGAGTTGATACTTTTTAGGATATTTTATCGCTTTACCTGACTTCTTACCTGAATCCTTATGATTGATAAATTTCTGATATTTTGATTATTTTATAATACCTAATCGAAATTCCCGCAGTGCTTGAGCATGGTTTTCTATATAAATACAGCCCATCAATAAATCTATATCTAAATTTGGTAAAAGTTGGGATTTAGAAACCCTTTCATATTCCTGATTTCCTAAACTATAAAGTAACAATTCATCATTTACCCAAAACCAAACTTCAGGAATATTTAGGCGTTTGTATGCTTCCAGTTTGTCAATTCCTCCACTGCTGACAACAACTTCAATTACTAAATCAGGATGTTTCCTATTTGCTCCTAATTCATAGGATTCATCAGCTTCCCTTTTGACTTTTTCCAATTCACTTTCTAGCGTAACAGAACCTGTGGGAGTAAAATCTAAACCCAAAAATTCTAAATAAATTTCTAGTAAAGCAGCAATACGTTTTTTGATTGTTTCATGTTTTTTCCCTGGCATTTTTCTAATCTCTAATACACCATCTAAAAAAGACAACCTCACACCTGGGCGGTCAATTAGTTGTTCAACAGCTTTAAATTCTCTCCAGGTGAGGTCGCTAATTAAAATGGGTTCTATTTCTCGTTCAATGAGTGTAATTGTCATCAGCTAAACCCAAATTTAGTTATTGAATTAATTATAACAAGACATAGATCCCCGATATCTTAGAGAAATCGGGTATCTGACTACCTAAAACACGCGATGTTGTAAAGATGGCATTTGTCGGCGTACCTGTTCTAACCTGGTGGGTTTAATTTCCGCGATCGCCACTCCTGGTTTATCCCCCGCATCTGCTAAAATAGTCCCCCAAGGGTCAATAATCATGGCGTGTCCGTGGGTTTGACGACGATTATAATTAGTCCCAGTCTGAGCAGGTGCAATTACATAACAAGTATTTTCTATCGCTCTAGCTTGTAGTAATACTTGCCAATGGTCTTTTCCAGTAAAAGCAGTAAAAGCAGCAGGAACAAAAATCACATCAGTTCCCTGCTGTGCTAAATGACGATACAGTTCCGGGAAGCGGACATCATAACAAATCGAAAGTCCAATATTACCCAAAGTTTCCGAACCATAAACCGGGGGTAACTCCTGGCCAGCCATGACGGTGCTAGACTCTTGATAAGTATTACCATCAGGGACATTAACATCAAATAAATGCACTTTCTGATAGCGACTTAATTCTTGACCATTAGCATCAATCAATAAAGCGGTATTATGAACTTTACCCGTACCATTAACAGGAATAGGAAAGCCGCCGCCAAGAATAGTCACTTGAAAGCGCTGTGCCATTTTGATCAGAAATTTTTCTGTTTCCTGATAAATAAGATCTCCCTGGGCCAGTTTATCTTTTTCCTCTCCCATAAAAGAGAAATTTTCTGGTAAACCCACCAACTCTGCACCTTGGCGTACAGCCAAATCAATTAATTCTTCTGCCTGATTCAAGTTTTTTTGTAAATCAGGCACACTGGTCATTTGAATAGCGCCGGCTAAATAAGACTTCATAGATTCAATAACAAACAGTGAATGACAGGATAGATTCTCAAATATATCGTTACTTCCAGATTGGTGGAGGCTAGTCAGAATTGCGTAATTTACGCTTTTCCAGAAAATACTTAACTATCCCTAGGGTCTTATCTTAATATTCCTGTTGAATCTAGGAAACAATTTAGTGCTATTTTTGCTGTTATTCTAGTTTTAACTGTTTCTTTAAGGCCGTTGGTAGATTTTTAGCCGCTTCTAACCCTTCTACATTCTCCCAGTTGGTGTTTTTATCCCAACGCACATAACCAAATACTTCATCCCCTAAGTTTGCACCAATCATGTACGCACCGCTGAGGTTAGCACCTTTTAAATTAGCACCACTCAGGTCTACTCTGCTTAAATCTGCATCTTGAAGGTTAGCATTACTCAAGTCTGCACCTCTGAGATCAGTCCGAATCATGTTTGCACCACTCAAATCAGCACCACGTAAATCTGCTTGAATCAATTTAGCCGCTATCAAGTAAGCATTACTTAGATTACTTTGCCATAAATAGGTACGGCTCAATTCTGCACGACTTAGGTCTGCTTGACTTAAATCTATACCACTGAGATTGGCTTGGAATAGGTAAGTACCTCTGAGATTAGTAGCACTAAAAAAGTTGCCAACTATGCTTTTAAAACTATCTTCCTGCAAACAATTACAGTAATTAATAATTCCCAACAAATTTGAGGTCAACTTATCCCCTTGGGTTTCTCCAGAGGGATAAAAAATTATATATTCTTTCAATACATCATGCTCTTGGGCATATCGCTGTATTTCTAACAGCAAAATCATCACATTTAAACCAGCATAAATATCTACTTGACGCTGACCTAAGTTTTCAATTCTCTGATTTGTGCTGTATTGTTGTAATTGTTGCAGTTTGGTTTGCGCTAAAGTTACTTCCGGTGTGTCAATAAATTTGCCTTGATACCAGTTAGAGTAAAAGTTTTCTAATACCTTAAATAGATTAATCCAATATAAATCTTCCTTCTGTATCAGTAAACCCATCACATATTCAATAATTTCTGGGGTGATTTTCCCAAATCCTAACAAGTCATAGATTTGCCAATTCATTTCTTGAATTTGTGCTTCATTTTCAAGCTTTGACCAATTTTGTAGAGATTTAGCTAGGTTTTCTGCAAACAAAAATTCACTAAAACCTTTATGGAAACATTCTATTTTATTTGCTTGTTTTTTAGCTTGAATAAAGTAGAAATTTTTTAAGGTTTCGGCAATATCTATTTGTTGCTCTTCTAACCTAGATTCAATCATTGCTATAGAAGCAAACACACCACCAGACTGGATCATAGAAAAAGCAGTTTCTGTGAGCAAGTTGTTTAAATCAGATTGATAATTTAGATAATCTTGACTATCTCCATCATTGTTATCTAAACTCAGATGTTGCTTAGAAATTAGCCAATTTATAAATTCTTGCCAGACTATAACCTTAACAGTTTTTTTATTAGCTTGTTCTAAATTATTAAATACTAAAGTAGTATCTCGATACATTAATGATAATAAATGCAGATACAACGGTTCTGCGACAATTTTATTAATAGCAGCCGGACATTTTTTACTAGATAAATATTGTTCAATATCTGTTTTTTGACCTTTGTTTTCTGGTAGTGCTATCCATTTTTTGAACCATTTATCTTGGAGTTGTTGATCTAATGGCAGTATTTCTATCCTTTCTAAATTATCGGGTATACTAGAAATATATTGCCAAGTGTTTATTCTGGTAGTAATTAAAACCCGATGTCCCATTTCATCTTGATTATTACATTTTTCTTGAAATGAAATCACTTGTTTTAGGAATAGTTCCAAATTAACAGTTAAGTCATCTAATCCATCTAAAATAAATAGTAATTTTGTATTTTTATTAGTTAAAAAATTATAATTATTATCAATTAACTTCTCTTTTATTTCTGCTTCTAGAATATCTGCTAAAGAATCACCTAAACTATTAATATCTTTTAAACTAATTAAAATTGGTGTCCAGAGAGGATGTAAATGTTGCCTTACCCAATCAGCAAACATTAGACAAAATAAACTTTTACCGCTACCTGATTCACCTTGAATCAACATCACTCGATCTAATTTATGCTGATTGAAAATAACTCCTTTTACCCAAGCTTCTAAATCAACTACATGAGGGTTCTGATCTAGAGTTTGAGCTTTGAGGGGAATATAAATATCTTTCCAAGAATAGCTTTGATCCAAAAATGTGGCTAAAGGTTGATTTTTTATATAAGTTTGCAAGTATTTATCAATTCCTTGAATTATTTGTTTTTGACCTTCCCAATTTCCACAGGTTTTAGTAATTAAATTTTGAATTTCTTCTCCTAACTCTGTGAAAGCTTTAATAATATGACGATGAGTATTTGCTGCAATCCTTTTTGTCAACAGATTAGCTAAAAACTTAGTGACATTTGGAGATATTAATCTCACTAATAATATTTGATTTAAAATTACTGCTAATTCTGACTCTTGAAAACATAAAATTATATCTTTGGTAGTTGTTTCATCTAATTCAATATCTTGAATAATTGCGATTCTACTATTAAAATCTGGCAATTTTTCTAAGTTTGCATCCCAGTTTATTAATGGATATAAAGACAGAATTTCTTTGATACTTTCTAAATAAGCTGCTTGGCTAATTATTAATACACATTCTTCTAAAGTGGGAATTACTTGAGTTGTTTCCGTATATAATTTCAGGAAATTAACACCAAGTGATATATAAGATAATTCTGGTTCTAGGATTTGTGCTAATGGTAAACACAGCACATCTAATAACGAAGATGAATCTTGTAATAAAGTTTTTACTAATTCCAAATTAAGGGAATTTTCATCAATTTTTGGTGTTGCAGCTAAAATGGCTGTACCCGTTTCTATGCTTTGATTTATATTTATTTCTGCTGAAAAACATTGTTGTAACTGCTGCCAAATTTGTGATAAGGTTCTAGTCATTAGTTTAAAGGGGTTAAATTACTGATTTTTATATCAAATAGAGTAATATTTTTAACATTTAAAATAGGAAAGTGTGTGTGATTTAAAGAAAGTTTACATCATTTGCATTGATGTTAGGGTTTTATATATGACAAGCTAATCCATAAATCACGATTCTAGTACAGTGAAATCAAGGATATTTAATGTGAATTTAATACCAGTATTTGACAGGGTTAATAATTTTGCTGGCGGTTAATCCAAATACCCCTCAATCCTGCTTGACGAGAGGCATGATAGTCCTCTGTAATGCTATCACCGATATGCCATGCTTCCCCTGGTGAACAGTTATGACTTTGCAAAGCAATGTTAAAAATTTCCGGCTCTGGCTTGGCTGTACGTACTTGGGTAGAAATGGTAATAGATTTAAAATACTCCTTGAGTCCTAAACTGTCTAATACTGAGTATAAACGAGAATCAAAGTTAGATAATACACCCAGTTCAACGCCTAAACGTCGCCAATTTACCAAAGCTAGGGGAACATCTGGATAAACAAACCAAGGTTCAGCAGTACCAAAGTGAATGTACAGTTCACTAAAAAAAGCTGAAAAATCAGAAAACTCTTTGATTACACCTGCACTTTCAAAGGTGTTAAGAACTATAATCCGCCACCAGTCAAACTCACGCTGAGGAACATCATGAAGATCAGGATCAAGAAATATGGGTGGGGGTGCTGCTTTAAAGCTTTTAAAAAATTCCTTGTTCAAAATTTCTGGGGAAACTGTCACACCAAAATCTTGGGCTATTTGGCTGTAAACCATGCCCACACTGCCTTTAACACCGAAAAGTGTACCTACTGCATCTAAAAAAATTACTTTTGGTTTTTTCATAATTTCCCACAACTATTTACCCATGAACTAGAATGACATGGCTGAAGTCCAGAAATAAAATTTAGTAACACTTAGTGACAGTAAGGTAACGAATAAAAATGTTTTAATTTCTCTATTTTCTGTCACCGTGGCGTAGCACCTGTCTCCTATTCTACTCAGAAAGGGCGTTAATAATCGGTGTAACTAACCAACTAAAACCGACTTTTAATTGATGTTCTAAGGTTGGTAATCTATATAAATAAGCTAACCGACGGGCAATTTGCGCTAGAGAACCATCTAGCTTGACACCTAAACCTGTGAGGGTAGCATTATCTACTCCCAAGGCCATCATTTCTCCTAATTGTTGATAGCGGAAGGGAAGTAAAGGACGGTTTGTTAAAGATGCCCAGATATTCCAGGCTGTATAATCAGCTTGCTGAAATGCTACTTGGGCGGTTGCGGGTACTTGCTTACCTTCAGCATCATGGGATTCAGCTAAGTCTCCTAACGCGAATATTTGGGGATGTTCTGATACTTGTAATGTGGATGTAGTGATAATTTGTCCCCGTTCATTGTGTTTCAGGGGTAAATTTTTCACCACTGGGGAAACTCTTGTCCCGACTGTCCAAATTACCAAGTCTACAGGAATTTCATCTATTTGATTTTTATACTCTAGGGAGATGGTATGTTCTGCGATTGATACTACTTTGGTTTCTAAATCTATAAATACCCCTCTTTGGTCTAAGGCTTTTTTAGCAGCTTCGCGGTTAAATTCTGGGGAGGTTCTTAAAATTTGATCACCGATTTCAATGAGCCGAAATCTACCTTTTTCGCCGATTCTATCGGCTAGTTTACAAGCTAATTCTACACCGCTGTAACCACCACCAACTATGGCAACACGAATCTTTTCCGGGTTTGATTCTGCTATCACTTGCAAGCGTTCCTCTAAGTGATAAGCATCTGTGATGGTGCGGAATGGGTAAGCGTATTCGGACGCACCGGCAACTAAGTCTAAGGGTGTTTCGCCACCTAATGCTAATACTAATCTGTCGTAGGCGATAGTTTGCCCTTTTTCTAGTTGGACTTGTTGTTTGTCGGTGTCAATTGCGGAAACAGTGTCTTGATGAAAGCGGATGCCTGTACCTTGTAGCAGTTCTTGATATGGTGGGGCTATTTCCCAGGTTTGTAGTTCACCTGTGAGTATTTCGTAAAGTAGGGGAGAGAACAGAAAGCGATCGCTCTGATCTACTAAAATAATCTCTGGTTTGGTTGTATTTTCCCAGGGTAACTGGCTTAAACGTAAGGCGGTGTAGAGTCCACCAAAACCCCCACCTAGTATACAAATTCTTGTAGTTGCTTGAGTCATGATTTTTATAGAAGGCTAAATTTCAACACTTCTGATTTATTTTAAAAGCTAACTTGCTTATTATACCAAACCAAACTGATCTCAGTTCAATGTTACTCTTTCCTGCCATTTATTAACTGTATTGGCACTAATTCCGGGGATAGTTTCTAAATCTTGCAAAGATGTAAATTTCTGCTTTTGACGGGCAACTATCATCTTTTGAGCTAATTTTGCTCCTACTCCTGGTAGACTTTCTAATTCCGCTTGGGTGGCTGTATTCAAATTAATTGGTTTGCCAATTGAATATTGAAAAGATGATGGGGTTTTGATTTGGGGACATTTACTAACTTGGGCATCAATTTTAGCTTTTATTCTTGGTGGTAAACCTGGTTTAATTGTTGTATACAGACGGTTGAATTCTCGTTGAAAATGAGCGGCAATTTGAGGGTTTTCAATAATTAATAAGGTTTCATCATTGCCATGATTTGCTGCTTCTGACCAATTATGTGAACCTGTAATTATTGTTTTGTTATCAATAATTGCAAATTTATGATGTAATAAATCTCCTGGTGATAATGTGGGAACTCCAACGGTAGTAATAGGATTTTGCCAAGGACTATTATCTACTTCATATTTACAATTATCACTTAAAGCTAAACCCATCATATCTAAGGCTTCGCTGTAGGAACGATAAGCAAATTGTGGTTCAATTAAGGCTCTAATTTCTACAGTTTGAGTATGGCGGTTTTTAAGAGTGTTGGCAATTTTTTGATCAGAAAATACAAATAATGCTAAATCTACATTTATTGTCGCTGTATCTAAAGTTTTGGCAATCAGTCCATTACTAGAATTAGTCCAAGGTTGAGTAGGTGAAATGGGAGAAAAATTGATAGTAATTTGATTATTGATTAAGTTGATTTTTTGAGGTTCACGAATTGGTTTATTAAGTCCAAATTTACTATCTGGTTTTCCTCCTGGTCCATCACCCCACATAATATTAAATTCTGCTGTAAATAAATTTGCTAGTTCTGGACTATCAATTTTTAATAGGTTGTTAGCATTACCTAAACTACTAGCATTACTCAAGTCTCCTGATGTGTCACTTAAAGTAAAGTTAGCAGAAGTAACAATTACAAACCGATTATCAACAACCACAAATTTATGGTGCATTAAACCACTGCCAGCCGAACCATCAGCGGTATCATCTAGCCAAGGAATTTGATTATTTTGAATTATTACTAAAGCATCCCGTTGATTGATTTCTTCTGGTGTAATTTGATTGTCTTGGTTGATATCTAGAAATTTCTGGAATTCGTTATATCGGTCTTTTTCTCTTTGGTTGAGGTTTTGAATTTCTGTATTTGTGAAATTACTCCAAGGACGAGAATAGTTGTTTTCTAAAATTAATCTAACTTTAACCCCGGTTTTTTGTTTTTCTGCTAATGCTTGAGCAATTTTTGGTAAACGTAGTTCTTGTACTGCTATATCTATTGTAGATTCAGCTTGGGAAATAACATCAAGAATCTGTTTTTCTAAGTCATCACCTAATCTTTTTTGCTGACGATAGGTTTCTTGATATTCTGAAGATTGGGCATGATTAAAGTAAACTTGAATTAATGGATCTTGGGGTAATGGTGATAAACGCTGATTTAAAGATTGGACTTGTTGACAACCGGAGAGGGTAAAGAAAAATAAAAAGAGATAAGATAAATATCTAAAATGAGGAAAAATAAACACGATAATCTGATACAAATAGATAAAGGATCAGGATCAATATTACTATTTTTTCTAAAATTAGTAGTATTGAATTAGACAAGATTGATAATTACTAATCAAAATTATTCATGTTATGCAGATATATCTAGATTACAGTGCAACTACTCCCACTCGTCCAGAAGCGATCGCCGCGATGCAATCAGTTTTAACTCAACAGTGGGGTAATCCTTCCAGTTTACACGAATGGGGCAACCGTGCAGCTGTAATTTTAGAAACAGCCAGAATACAAGTTGCAAATTTAATCAATGCTGTTCCTGAATCAATTATCTTCACTTCCGGGGGAACAGAAGCTGATAATTTAGCTATTATGGGTGTAGCAAGATGTTATTCTGTACCCCAACATATCATTATTTCTAGTGTGGAACATTCTGCTATTTCCGAACCTGTAAAAATGTTAGAAAACTGGGGTTGGGAAGTTACCCGTTTAGGTGTAAATAATCAAGGTAGAGTTAATCCCGTAGATTTAAAATCAGCTTTGCAAGATAATACAGTTTTGGTATCCATAATTTATGGACAAAGTGAAGTAGGAACTATTCAACCAATAGCAGAATTAGCAAAAATTACCAAAATTCATGGTGCTTTATTCCATACTGATGCTGTGCAAATTGCCGGACGTTTATCAATAGATGTTAATAATTTATCTGTAGATTTATTGAGTTTATCTAGTCATAAATTATATGGTCCTTTGGGTGCAGGTGCTTTATATGTACGTCCAGGTGTGGAATTAATACCTTTGTTGGGTGGTGGTGGCCAGGAACAGAAATTGCGTTCTGGTACACAAGCAACACCAGCTATTGCCGGTTTTGGAGTTGCTGCGGAGTTAGCAGTAAAGGAATTAGAAATAGAAAAAATTAGATTGACCAAAATGCGCGATCGCCTATTTTCTCTGTTAGCAGATGTTCCTGGTTTAGTTCCTACAGGTGATCAAATTCATCGTTTACCCCATCATGTTAGCTTTTGTTTAGAATATGCTGATGGTAAAAAAATCAGTGGTAAAACTTTAGTCAGACAATTGAATTTAGCCGGAATTGGTATTAGTGCAGGTGCAGCTTGCAATAGTGGAAAATTAAACCCTAGTCCAATTTTACTAGCAATGGGATATTCACAAACAGCCGCTTTAGGAGGGATTAGATTAACATTAGGAAAATATATCCAAGCAGCTGATATTGATTGGACTGCAATGGTGATAAAACAAATTTTACAAAGATTAAATACAGAATTATCTAATTTAATCCCCATAGGTAATACCTAATTTAATTGGAAATTTAAACCTATAATAAAACACAATTTGTAATTACAGCACTTCCCGATCAGGTACACCCTTGGCGGGCAAGATGCCCACCCCACAAGATTTTTTGTGATTGGTAGTTTGTACCTCATGGGTCTGAAATCTGCTGTACCTCCCCATTATCTCCCTGTCTGCTTATAACCTCATCTGTGCCAAATGACTACGGGGGTTATAGGTGCGGATAGCCCGGAGTTTTTCATATAATTCTCGTTCTTGGGCGCTGAGGTCTTTGGGGGGTGCGATCGCCACCTTCACCATTTGATCACCACGTCCACCTTTAGTTAAAGGCCAACCTTTACCACGTAAACGTAGAGACTGACCGGAACGAACACCCGCAGGCAGTTTAACATTTACATTTCCGTCAGGAGTAGGTACATCAATAGAAGCTCCCAAAGTCGCCTCATCAGGAGTAATTGACACCTCACAAACGAGATTATCACCTTCAATTTGGAAAAAAGAATGGGCTTGTAATTCTACCTTTAAATATAAATCTCCCCGTTGTTGAGTCATGGGGTTGAATTGACCTTTACCCCTCACTCGTAAACGAGTACCTGTTTTTGCTCCTGCTGGGATGCGAACTTCTATAGTTTCATTACCTAAACTAAACCGTTTTTTCACACCAGCGTAAGCCTCAGCAAAGGTTAAGCTAATGATAGCTTCAGTATCTTGGGCAGCAGCACCACCAGCATCTTGAAACCCAAAATCGTTAAAACCACCAAAACCGCTACCTGGTCTACCTGTAGAAGTGCGATAGGAGTAACTTTGTCTACTGCCACCACCGGCTTTTGCACCACCAAATAATTCGTTCAGGAAGTCGTTAAAACTGCCGTATTGACTAAAGTCAAAACCACCCATATCTACCCCAGCACCACCACCGGGGAAACCTCCTTCACCTACTTGCTTCCAGTATTGACCATATTGATCATATTTTTTACGTTTATCTGGGTCAGAAAGAACTTCGTAAGCTTCGTTAACTTCTTTAAATTTAGCCTCGGCTTGTTTATTACCAGGGTTCACGTCAGGGTGGTATTTACGGGCTAATTTACGAAAAGCCTGTTTAATTTCCTCTGGACTGGCAGTTTTACTGATTCCTAAAATTGAGTAATAGTCCTTAAAGTCGGTTGCAGCCATCTACCAGCCTCCTGTAAAAATTTAGGTTAAGTTTTTGTCTAAGATATGATATTCACTGTTTGCCAGGTATAATGCCAGCCAACAGGATGATGATCTTAAATTAGCAAAGAATATCAAAAATCAAGTGTGGTTGTTGCTCATCGTGCCAGGGCAATTACCGTACTTATAGCAGGTGACAGGGAACAGGTGAGAGGTGACAGTGCTATCAGCCTTACATTACATTGTCTAAGTTTTGGGTTTAGTTGATGTCCTAACAGCCTTGTCCGTTGATATATTATGGGCATTGATCATTAGTCATTAGTGCAGAAGTTATTAATTTTGACTTTTGATTTGATATCACCCCATCACCCCAATAAATAATCTCATCTATTCCATCATTTAAGCTGGGAGGAGCATCCCTAAGTTGGCGGTGCATTCGCAAAATTACCTCTTCAGGGACTTGGCGATCGCGGTTTTGGTTACGTTTTAAACATACCCAAACTGGAGTTTTGATCCAGATGCCTGTAATGTGAGTAAAACCAATCTCACGGGCTAATTCTATAATTTCCCGGCGATTTTTTCTTTGGGCATTGGTGGCATCAAAAATGGTGGATATGTTGGCGGTTGTAGCTTGTCGAAATTGTCTTTCTATTTCTTGCCAAATTAATAACCAAGATCCTTGGATGGCTTCTGCACCAAACAGTTGCCCCCGGATAGCATCTGTAGAAATCAGTTGCATCTGGGGGCTTTCTGCGATTAATTTTTTTGCCAAAGTTGATTTACCGCTACCAGGAAGACCAATCAGCAAAATAAGTTTAGTCATTGGGAAGGTGACAGGTGACAGGTGACAGGTGACAGAAATCCATTAAAACTTAAAACTTAAAGATTAAAAAACTTTTACCCCTGAACCATTACCCATTACCTATTACTCATTACCTATCACTAAATAACTGTGCCATCAGGAATAACGGCATTTTTGAGAACAACTACAATGCCACTGCGAATGTAGAAACCTTGTTTTTCCCGTTCGGCTTCTTGGACATTATCTTTATTGATAATTTTTACATCGCGGCCGATGTGGGCATTTTTATCAATAATGGCACGACGAATAATACTGTCTTGTCCAATACCTATAGGGATGTCACCTTGTTCTAGTGTAGATTGGCGTTCTACGGAGGGTTGGTAAAAGTCTGAACCCATGATTAAGGATTCTTCAATCACAGCACCTGACTCAATCCGAGTGCGCACACCTAAAACTGAATGTTGAATGCGGCAGTTTTTCAAAATACAACCTTCACCAATCATTGATTCTGTGATTTCGCAATTCAATAATTTAGAAGGTGGTAAATAACGGGCGCGGGTGTAAATTGGTGCTTTTTCATCGTAGAAGCTAAAAGGTGGCATTGGTTGCCGTGTTAAGGCTAAGTTGGCATTGTAGAAAGCCTCAATAGTCCCGATATCTTCCCAGTAATCATCAAACAAGTATGCTTGAACGTTGTGATCTTTGGCGGCATCAGGAATAATTTCTTTACCGAAATCTGTTTTTTCTAAAGATTCTTTCAGTAATTTGATTAACACATCTTTTTTGAAGACATAAATCCCCATTGAGGCGATATATGGCTGTAAAGCAGCTTGCTCTTTTGTCAACCCTAATATGGTAGTATCAACCTGCATTTGTTTGAGCGCGTCACCTTTGGGTTTTTCGCTAAAGTCAATCACCCTACCGGAGTTGTCAATTTTCATCAAACCGAAATCGGAAGCGCGACGATCATCAATAGGAATTACAGAGAGTGTGATATCAGCGTTGGTTTCTCTATGACGTTGGATAAATTGGCGATAGTCCATCCGATATAAATGATCACCGGAAAGGATGAGAAACTCATCTACATCCCAATCCTGTAACATCCATATATACTGTCGTACAGCATCAGCAGTACCTTGAAACCAGTTGGGATTCTCTGGGGTTTGTTGTGCTGCTAAGACTTCTACAAACCCATCACTAAAGCCACCAAAGTTGTAAGCGCGGGCAATATGGCGATTTAAAGATGCTGAGTTAAATTGTGTGAGAACGTAGATTTTATAGATTTCTGAATTAATGCAGTTGCTGACTGGAATATCTATTAACCGATATTTCCCAGCTACGGGTACTGCGGGTTTTGCACGGAGTTTAGTTAGCGGATATAGTCGTGTACCCGCACCCCCACCAAGAATGATTGCTAAAACTTTTTTCACAAAATTTCTCCAGACTGCCTTTCAACTCTCACCTACAGTTTAGGACGATGAGTGGCAACTGATAAGGGGGGATCAAAGAATCTTGGGGAAGATTTTTTGAGATTGGGGGTTTGAGCGGGAAAATATAGAACTAATGTATTAGTAAGGGATGAGGGAAATATGGGGTGCGTTTCCCCTAATGTACAACTAGGCTGATTATTTTCAGTGAAGCGACAGTAAAACAAAATTAACGACTAAATATTTTCCTGTAGGATTAGATTTAGTATGATTGCTAATTGAAAGTAATCAACTCTTGTTAAATTAATTAAGTGTAAAAAGTGTAACTATATGAAATTAGATTTTGTAGAATATTCTGAGGATCAAGGTAAGCCCAGTGAGTGGCGTTTAGATGGTTGTCAATTAGGTAATGTAAACTTAATTGTTGGTAAAAATGCCTCTGGTAAATCGAGAATACTTAAAGCTATTAACCTAATATCTAATTTACTCTCAGGTGATGAATTTCTTGAAGCTGACGATCAGTTAAAAGAATGCAAATTAATTTTTGATTCTAATCAGCAAGAACAGAAAAAAGTATATATATTGAAAGTTGAAAATGGTGAGGTAGTCCAAGAAATTTTTACCATTGGTTCTAAGACTTACCTGGATAGAAAAGAATCGGGAGAGGGTAAAGTTTGGGCTGAAAAGTTAGGTCAAGACATTGATTTTCAAACCCCACCAAATGGATTAGCAATTTTCAAACGTAGAGATTCTATTCAACATCCTCAATTTGAAGAACTTTATAATTGGGCAAATTCATTGAGATATTATAAATTTGGTACAGAATTAGGAAAAAGATGTCTTGGTTCAACTAAGGTGAAAACAAAAAATATAGATTTAAAAGATACAGATAGAGTAGTTGATATATTCATTGCAGGAGAAAAAGAATTTGGAGAAAATTTTATTCAAGCTATTACATCAGATATGTTGTCAATAGGGTACAACATATTTCAAATAGAAACTAAAACACCATCATTATTTTCCATATCGAACGAACAGTATGATCTGCCTATCAAACTACAATGTATTTATGTTCAAGAAAGCGATTTAAAAGCTAAAACCGAACAAGGATTAATATCCCAAGGTATGTTTAGAGTATTATCTCTAATAATTCAATTAAACTACGCACTTTTAGCTAAAAAACCAAGTTGTATTTTAATAGATGATATTGGGGAAGGACTCGATTTTGAAAGGTCATCAGCGATGATTAAGTTACTTATTAATAAAGCTGAAGCTGAAAATGGATTAGTTCAGCTAATAATGACAACAAATGACCGATTTATTATGAACGGTATTCCCTTGGAATATTGGTCAGTAATTGAAAGGAAAGCAGGATTAGCTAAACTGCACAATATACATAATTCAAAAGAAATATTTGATGACTTTAAATTTACGGGTTTAAACAACTTTGACTTTTTTGCGACTCAATTCTATCTAGAAGGATTCGGTGATGAGGAGAATATAGAACAGTGAAAAAATTAGCTATTTTTGTGGAGGGGAAAACAGAACAAATTTTTGTCAAAAAGTTATTAACAGAAATTGCAGGTAAATTAAAGATTTCTATAGAGATTAAATCGAGGGAAAAAAGCAAATATGCTCAAGTAATAATGAAAGATATTGTTACGTCAGAAACAAAATTCTATGTTTTAATTTATAACTCCTGTAATGATGAAACTGTTGTTTCAGATATGAGAGAACAATATCAATCTTTATCTGTAGATGGCTATGAGAGAATAATAGGATTAAGAGATGTTTATCCGATTGCTATATCTGAAAAATCGAGATTGCAAAGAAGTTTAAATTATTCTTTACCAAAAGGAGTAATTCCTATAAATATAGTGCTTGCTGTGATGGAAGTAGAAGCATGGTTTTTAGCAGAATATAATCATTTTCTTAAATTGGATAGCAGTTTAACACTAGATAAAATTCAAGACCTTTTGGGATTTAATCCGCAAACTGATGATATGGAAGCACGACCTAAACCTTCAGATGATATAAGAAATATTTATAATCATCTAGGAAAAGGTTATAATAAGAGCGAAAAACAACTAAATAGACTAGCGGCCAATTTAGATTATGAATTTATATATATAAAACTTGTAAATACTATTCCTAGTCTTGGAGAGTTTATTGGATATATTGACAAATTCATGTTTTCTTAGTAATTATGCAAATTCACACACCAGATTGGGTTAAACACGCGGTTTTTTATCAAATCTTCCCTGATAGATTCGCCAAAAGCACAAAATCTCACAAACGATTATTAAATAATCCTAAATGGGAAGATTGGGATGCAAAACCCACACTCCAAGGTTACAAAGGTGGTGATTTATGGGGAATTGTCGAACAATTAGATTATATTCAAAGTTTAGGAATTAACGCAATTTACTTTACTCCCATTTTTCAATCTGCTAGTAATCACCGCTATCACACCCATGATTACTATCAAATTGATCCTTTATTGGGTGGTAATCACGCTTTTCAAGATTTGCTAGATGAAGCACATGAACGTAATATTAAAATCGTTCTGGATGGAGTTTTTAATCATGCAAGTCGGGGTATATTTTTCTTCCATGACATATTAGAAAATGGACCCCATTCACCTTGGGTAGATTGGTTTAAAATCCAAGGTTGGCCACTTGCACCATATACAGGTGATGCACCTGCAAATTATGAAAGTTGGGCAGATATTCGTTCTTTACCAACATTTAACCATGATAATCCAGAGGTGCGGGAATATATCATGGAAATTGCCGAATATTGGGTGAGAATTGGGATTGATGGATGGCGTTTAGATGTACCTTTTGAAATTAAAACTCCTGGTTTTTGGCAAGAATTTAGAGAGAGAATTAAAGCAATAAATCCTGATGTTTATATTGTTGGGGAAGTGTGGGGAGATTCCCGTCAGTGGTTGGATGGAACACAGTTTGATGGGGTAATGAACTATTTATTTACAGGACCAACTATTGCTTTTACTGGGGGAGAACGTGTAAATTTAGAACAGGTAAAAGGGCGAGATTATGAAGTTTTTCCACCTTTATCTGCTGCTGATTATGCTAAAAAAATTGAGGATTTGTTAAAGCTTTATCCTTGGGAAATTCAACTTACACAATTGAATTTATTAGCAAGTCATGATACAGCAAGATTAATAACTATTGCAGGTGATGATATTGCAACTGTAGAATTAGCAACTTTACTATTATTTACTTTTCCTGGTGCGCCTAGTGTGTATTATGGTGATGAAGTAGGTTTACCTGGTGGTTTAGATCCTGATTGTCGTCGTGGTTTTCCTTTAGAAGAAAATTGGAATTTAGAACTTCTGAAAATTCATAAACAATTGATTTCTTTGCGTCATAAATATACAGCTTTAAGGGTTGGTAATTATCAATTTCTTCATGTACAAGAAACGGTTTATGTATTTGCCAGAATTTGGAAAAATGAGGAATTAATAATTGCTGTGAATGTTGGTAATGAGTCTGTTACAGGTAATTTTGATGGTGGTAAATTACAAAGTCAACCACAAACTTTGTTATATGGAAAAGGGGAAATAAAATGGAATGCTAAGGATGTAGATTTTAGTATTCCTGCGCGTTGTGGGTGTGTTTTTGGTGAGGATGTTTGGTTAATATTTTTTTAAAAAACCACAGAGACACAGAGGAGGAAGAATAGATTTTAAGATGTCCTACTTCTAAAAGAGGTAGGTTATCTGATTTTATTAAAGATCAAAATGTCGGTGAAAACGGTGATCAATTTTATTGGTTTTGGTTTTGTTGCAAGTTAAACAGAGAGTTTGTAAATTACTAATATCATTTTTTCCACCGCGAGATAAAGGGATAATATGATCAATACTAAGGTTAGTTTCTTGGTTAGTTTTACCGCAGCTTTGACACTGATATTTATCTCTTTGATAAACAAATTTTCTCACTTCTGGGGGGATAGGAATACGTGGGGTTTTGTTCATTTTAACTAACTCAATTCTTGACAAAATTCTTGAAAATCTTGGGTAACTTGTTCTGAATAATTACGTGCATATTCTATAATAGAATTATGCCATTCTGAAGATTGAGCAAAAGCGATTAATTCATCAGCAATTGCAGAACCTTGTCTACCACTACTGCGTAAATGACCCCAAGCTGTAATTTCAGCCATCGTTTGAATTAATGTTTCTAAATGTTCTAAATTTCCATCCCAAGCTTGCAAATGAACTGTATCTTTTTCTGGTTGTAATTCTTTTAAAACATAGGATTTTTCACCATCATTGATAGCTTCTAATAAAGCAGGTGCAATACCCTGAAAGCGGTTTTGAATTGCAACTACCCTCGCAGCAGGTGTTTCCCATTTTGGTTGGGGAACTTTTAAATAAGGTTTGAGTGAATTTGTAGGAGTTTCTTTAAAATCTAATAAATAATTATCATCAGGAGAACCATTACCTGCTATTAAAATGATATAACGTTCTAAACCTAAACTACCATTACCAGCTATACGTTTTTCAATATCTAAGATTTGATAAAATTCAGGGTGCTGATTTGTGGTATGATGCCAATATTGAATTAATGCTTTTACTTTTTCTTGTTCGTCATCGGTAGCTTTATTAACTCGTTGATTATCAACTAATAATCTTCTTTCACCTTTTTTTTCTTTGGTGTATTTATCTAAGAATTTCACACGGTTGCGTTTTTTTAAACTTTTCAATAAATCTCTGACTAAACCTTTAGCGGTTTTCCTTTCTACAGTTCTAGCTTTTCCATCTGCAAGGTTTTTAGTATAGGTTTTTAAATAAATATTACTTAAATGTAGAGATTCTGCATCATTAATACCCACAGCATGAGAACCTACCATAATACTTGTGATAAACCTGACTAAATCATAAGTACAAGGTGCAAGTACAGCTTCATCAAAGTCATTAATATCAAAGTAAACTAAGCGATTATCACCTTTATAAGTACCAAAATTTTCTAAATGTAAATCACCGCATATCCAGGTGAGAGGTGCAGAATTTATAATTGAATCTGGAGGTAAATCTTCATAGAATAGATGACAAGTTCCGCGAAAGAAAGAAAATTGATCATTTGCAAGTTTTTTGTATTTTAACTTTAATAATTCTGGATTTCTTCCGTGGTTGAATTTGTCAATTCGGGTTTTGATGTTGTTCATGGGTGGATGTTGTCTGAATCAGGATATCCAGGATTTGAGGATGTACAGGATGCGCTTAATAATTAATTTAACGAATTAACCCAGCATTTTTAAAAACTTCATCAGGTGTAATTTGCAAACCTGATAATAATTCATTAGTGATAATTTGCTGATTTCTATAAGTAGTTGGGAGAGAAGAAGATGTTAAAACTGTGATAGTTTGTGAAACTGTATCTACTACCCAAACCAAAGTAATTCCAGCTTGTAAATAATAAGTAGCTTTTTCAATCATATCTCCAAAAGTTTGACCAGGAGAAATAATTTCAATTACTAACTCTGGTGTAACTGGACAAGGTTCATCTTTTAACCAGTCCAGAGGAAGACGTTCATAAGAAACATAAGTTAAATCAGGTACAGGTATCCAATCTTGTTGATTTTTGGTTAATTTTACACTCCATTCAATGACAACACGACCTTTTTCTTTTCCCCATGTAGATAATAATATAAATAATGATCCTGTAGTTGAACCGTGAAAAAATTTAGGTGACATTTGCTCATTTTTGTATTTAGGTATAGCTTCACCGTTAACTAATTCATATATGGTATCAGTTTCAGGAAGTGAGAGAAATTCTTCAAGGGTGAGTTTATTTTTAATTTGAATCATTTCTTTGTCTGAATCCGGATTTTCAGGATTATAGGATTTACAGGATGTAATTTAATATTTCAATCTTAACCACAAAAGATAGTGAAAACCAAGATATATCCAATTTATGAATATTGTATTTATGCAGCTTGATTAAATGTTGGTTGTGGAAGATTTTCACCTGTCGTTTGATAAGCTATTACTAATGATTCTAAAGCCTCAATTCCATTATTAACTGCTTCTTGATAAGAGTCTCCATGTGTCCGCCAAGTTTGTCCAGGAAAATCGGGACATCCTACCAAAAAACAGTTATCTTCTTCTGACCATTGAATTATCATTTGATATTTAAGGTTCATCATTTTCTGTTTTATGTTCTATTTCTTGAATAGCTTGTTTGACTTCTTTTTCTTGATACTTTTTAGCATCAGCACTATCTTTACCAGAAATAGTGATTTTTCCATTATATAATGGATGTATCCAGTTTGTGTGACTTCCTTTACCGGGAATTTCTATAAAACCAGCTTGTTTAAGCATTTGTTTTAGTTCTCGGATTTTCTTAGGCATTTATTTAATATTTGTCAGAATCAGGATTTACAGGATTTGATTGGATGTTTAGATTTGGGTATTTGGTGATTATTTAATTTTAGCATATTTTTTATATATTGTATCTATAAATTAGACTAAATAATATTTGTAAAATTATTGTTTTTAACATAAATTAATTTTCCGCATATAAGGTCAGTATATAATTTTCAGCTTTTTATAAAATCCTGTACATCCTGATTCTGATAATCAATTTATGATGATAAATCATTTATTTGACGACGTAAATCATCAAGAGGTGATTCAGGTTCTTTGATTTCTGGTATTTCTTCAACCTCCGGTTCATCGGGACAAAATTCTAGAGTAACTTTAATTCTACATTTTCCCTTTTGCCAATTTTTACCAGGTTTTAAAACTTCGGAATTAACACCTTTGTCTATCCAATATTCATTCTTATAAGCTGGAAGCTCACCACCACCTTGGTGATTTAATCTATTATTGAGTTCCCGCAAACCATTAGATAGTATTTGATCTTTCATAGCTGAAGATAGCTTACTTAATTTAAAAGTAGCGTTATGAAAATCAATCACAACATCACCTTCTTCAATATCCAAAATCTCAAACTTCTCATCCATCTCTTTTCTTCCTTAGCGTCTTTGCGTCTTTGCGTGAGAAACCTATTATTAGGTGAACACAGAAAAACCGCATTCACCCAAAAAATTATACTATACCTCCTCACCCCCAATTACAGGAAGTAAATGTTCATATAACTGCATAGCTTGCAAACAACTATTAATTCCCAAAACCGCAGAATTATACACCTGAATTTTCTCCTCAACCTGATTCAACAAACGTTGATTATTAGCAATCTTTTCCTCAGCTTCCTGTTGCAAAGTTTCCTGTAAATAATCACGCGCTTGGGGATAAAGCTGTAAAATCTCATCAGCTTGCTTTTCCCCCATAGGTAACAACTGAGTTTTAATAGTTTGATTTAAAGTTTGTCGGAAAGATTGACGAATAGTAAAAGAAACCTTGGGTTCAAAATCCAACTTTAACAATTGTCTAATTGCAGGTTCAGCTTCCACCACACTTTCTGCATCGTAACTTTGAGATGTTTGTTGTAAAGTTTGCCGAAATTGATAAATTGAAAAAGTACCTTCATCATAAAATCTCGGACTTTCGCGTACAAACCTATCACATTCCACCCTTGCAGAACTAACAATAGCTTGAGAAGTCGCTGTTTCTATTGCTTTTACCTCTAATTCAATTCCCCCATCATTACCTAACAAGCGATACAATTGACGGTAATATTCTGATTTTCTAATCTTTTCCATTAATTGTTGGAACAAATTAGCAATCACGTGTTGACAACTATCAATTAAAATGTCTTCCAACTGATTAGAAAGATAATAAAAAGCTTCCACCAAAATAGCTAACAAAGGTGCAGTTGCATTTCTAGGATGACTCAAAGTTGCACGACGATAAGCATCAGCTACAGAAAAAGTATCTAACAATTCATCCAAACGACGAATCATTTTTGATTGTAATTGTCGGAAATCATCTTCAAATTCTGGACAATGATTATTAATGATTTTATTCACCTCATCATTAATATGTTGACTAAAATCTCTACCAACTTGCTGGAGTTGCTGATTTAATTTTTGCAACTCATATTCTTTCATGCTTTCGATTTCTCGCGGTTGACTATCTAAGTCAATTTGTATAGTTTGATAGTGTTTTTTGATTTTGATACAAATGTCTTCTAAATCATCTGCGAGGTTTTTAAATAACTGCGGACGTTTTTCTTCTGTCAGATATTTGGTAATTCCGTTTCTAAATTCTTCAATTCCACTATCTTGAATCAGTTGTTTAATTAATGGTGTTCCCTGTTCTCTTAAAATTCTCACATAGTTTGTATTAGGAGTTTCAAAACCATTAAGAGAAATGCGAAATTGACTATGAGCAAGTTTTCCAGAACTCACACAATAATTATTGAAAGCGTAAACAAATTGCGGTGTGTCTTCTTTCCCATCTAACCCTTTGACACTTTCTGCAAAAATCGAATCTAAACCAAATCTATCTAATTCGCTGGTTTGTTTTAAAAGACCTCCATAAAAACCTAATAAACCACTGGTTTTATAAACCCTTTGACTATCCCGAAATTGTCCAGTAATTAAATTATCTAATCTTTGTCTGAGTTGGTTATTGTACCAAGTTTCATCAATGCGGTTGAAAATGTAAAATACTCTATCTCTAATACCTGCATTTTCCCGCATTGTTTCCAACAATTCTGTTTCTTCCTTGGTCATATCTCCCGATGATGCAGGTTTGAGAACACAGACTACTGCGGAGGTATCTGGATGTTGAATTTTTGCATAAGTTACTTGTGCATCTTTTTCTACTGGTGCATCAATTCCTGGGGTGTCAATAATAATATTTCCATCTTCTAATAGGGGATGATGACAATAATATTCAATCCGTTTTAAAACCGCACTATTACTACCTCGTCTTGCATATCCCGCAGCTTCTTTCAAATTAGAAAAATTGAATTGTTCCATTGAATATATCGCATTATTCAAGGTATTAATTCTATCTCTATTTGCGACATATCCTTCTAATAATAAAATTAATGCTTTTGCTTGTTTTGCACGTTCTGATTTACTTTCTCCTCCTTCTTGTTGCAAAATTGCTTGACAACCTTGATGCAGTAAATCAATTACGTCTTGTTTGTTGATATTTTCAACACCTGTAAATCCCAATTGTTGAGATAATAAAACCGCTTGTTCTCTAATTTCAGCTTCACTTAAAAAGGTTAAAACTACCCTTTCTTCATTTGCTGGTGCATATTCAATTTTGCATTCTGTACCTGTTGCGTGGCCTTCTGCACTGTATAGTAATTCTCTCTCTAGCAGTGCATTAATTAACATTGATTTCCCAGCACTAAAAGCACCTGCAAAAACAATTTCAAACCGGGGAGAAATTGCTTTATCTAAAGATATCTGTACAGGTGTAATATCTTGCGAACGTAAAGCAGGTTCTTGGTGTAGTAGTTGGAGAATTGTTTCTACTTGTGTTTGCAATTCCTGACACTGGGGGGCTAAATTTGACATGGTAAGTAGTAAGAAGTATTTACGAATATTGCAATATTATATATTGCACTTATTTGTAATAGTACCGTAAATATTCTTAGTTAATTTGATTTAACGAACCACTACAGACACAGAGGACACAGAGGAATAAAGAAGTCGAGTATCTGATATTTTTTTAGGTTAAGTTATTTATTAGTTACTCAAAGCACCACGAGTCACACCTAATTGATTTTGTAATTTTTGATTTTGCAACTTTAATGTTTTCCAAAGTTCAAGACCTGTGATTTTTCCTCGCAGCAATTGTTGATAATAATTAATGGTTGTTTCTACTTGTGCTGGTGTTTCGTTGAGAAATTCAATTCTCATATTTTGTAAACCCAAATCAATTAATTTTTGCACATATTCTGCACCAGTTTGAGCAGTACCATTGTATAGTGTATTTCTACATCCTGTGTCTGCTTTGAGGATGTGTTCAGTACCCACTCTATCTCTAATTTTTACTTCGTGTTTTTCACAAGGACGTCCGCAGTTTGTGTAGTCTGTTCCTTCAGAAAGGAAAGCACAAAAAACACAATGTTCCATGTGAAACATGGGGATATGTTGATGTATTGTTACTTCCAAAAATTGCGGTTTATAACTACTAATTAAATCTACCAATTGGTTAATATTCAAATCGTAGGATGCTGTCACTCTTTCTAAATTAAATTCCTTGATAAAATAATCTGCGGTGATAGAGTTAGCAACATTTAAGGAAAAATCACCAATACATTGTGCATCAGCAAAATATGCTAACTGGTCGTAATTTCTAATTAAATAACCATCTGCATCAGCATTTTTAACTTGTTGTAAAATCCAATTTTCTCCGGGTTTAGTAATACGAGGTGGTGCAACAAAAATACTGGCAGATGAATTTAATTCTCTAGATATTTTTACAGCTTCTTTGTAATTTCGTGGGTCTTCAAATTCACAGTAGATAGTTTTAACATCAGCACTGAGTGCAACTTTTAATTGTTCGATATTTCTAACTAAAACAATCAGGGAAGGTGCATCAGAAATTGGAGAAGATTCAATATTTATTAAATCTTGCCATTTTGCACTATGATTCAATTGCCAAAGTTTAGGTTTACTTCTTAACTCCTCCAACTTAGTCACAACTTCCCGACGTATTTTATTTAATTCTTTTACAGGTAACATCACATTACCAATGATGTGATTTTGCAAAGTTTGTAAATAAAATCCTGTATTCCCTAACCTTCCCAATTGTTCCCTTAACTTTTCCTCTGTCAGAGGTTTGGTATGTGCTTCTACTAAGAAAATTTCTGATTCAATCTTAACAAGATTACCAATTTCATCATCAGCAATAACTATTAATTTATCTCCCACTTCCCCATAAACTTCTATATTAATAGGTCTAGTAAATTGGGGATATTCACCATCATAACTTTGACGAACTTGTTTATCTAATTCTGGGTCACTGGTTTTCCAAACTTTGTTACCTTTACGGATTTTGCGGAAGTTTAAATTATCTCTACCAAAAGTTAAAATTACCTCTTTTCCTGTTTCTACAACTGTATATATTCTTCCCCCTTCTTCCTTTTCTTCTGGGTGTCCACTATCAAAAACCACACCATCACCAGGTTTTACAGGTGCAGCAATTTTTATAGTGATTTGTTCATTTTGAATCTGGGTAACTTCTCCTAAATAAACACCGCGTTTTTTACCGAAGTTTGCATGAACTAATGCTTGATTATTTATTCCCTCAAACCATCCTGTATACAGTCCGCGAGAAAAGGCCATTTCTAAATTATATTTATCCTGTGCTTTGATTTTTTCAACATGATTAAATTTAGCTATTTCGTCTAATGCTTTTCTATAAACCTGCGTAACATTAGCAACATATTCTGGTGCTTTTAATCTTCCTTCAATTTTTAAAGAAGTAACTCCTGATTTTACTAATTCTGGTAATACTTCTAAACCTGATAAATCTTGGGGACTCAATAAATATTTGCGATTACCTAAATAGACATTTTCACCATCTGCAATTAAATCATAAGGCATTCTGCAAGCTTGAGCGCATTCTCCCCTATTTGCAGAACGTCCTCCTAATGCTTCGCTGGTTAAACATTGTCCAGAATATGCTACACACAATGCACCATGAACAAATATTTCCAAAGGTAAAATAATGTTTTTTTCTAATATTTGTTTTTGGATTTTATTAATTTCTTTAATTGAACATTCCCGCGCTAAAACTACTAATTGACATCCTAAAGATTGAGCAAATTCTACCCCCGCAGCGCTAGTAATAGTCATTTGAGTTGATGCGTGAATGGGGAAGTCTGGGGAAAGATGACGAATTAAACGACAAATACCCACATCTTGGACGATAATAGCATCTACACCAGCCGCAATGATATTTTTGAGGTAACGCTCCGCTTCTGTTAGTTCTGAGGGGAAAATTAAGGTGTTTAAGGTGACATATCCTTTGACTCCCCGCAGATGTAAAAACTCCATTAATTCGGGTAAGTCTGCAATGGTGAAGTTATCCGCTCTCATTCTGGCATTAAACTTTTCTAAACCAAAATAAATTGCATCTGCACCATTTTCTACTGCTGCTTCTGCACATTCCCAGTTACCCGCAGGTGCTAAGAGTTCGGGGAGTTTGGTTTTTGTCGTGGTTGTCATTTTGATAGGTTTGATTTTATGTGAGTTTATTGATTGTATCGAAATTTCTGGGTTGCTTGGGGTAAAATAACAGAGCTATAAAATTTGATGAATATTTTCAACTACTTGTTCAATATTTTTAATCTGTGTTAATTATACTATTTTTATGTGAATGATAATAAAGATGTTTTTTATATTCCTTATCTCATTTTTTATATACTATCAAAATTGTTGATACTTTTGGATTTTGAGGATTACTCAAATTTAATCTATAGGTAGTTCTCAAAAAATCATCTTTTTTCCCTCCTTTAACTGTGACTATGTAATGATTCATTTGAGAATTATCTTGCTCAACTTTTTCAATTAATTTATTTTGTAGAATTTCCGCCTTTTTCAGTCTTTTGGGTAAATTTTTTCCAGCAATTCCTAAACAAAATACCCCTGTATTGTCTGGAAATTTAT
Source organism: Okeanomitos corallinicola TIOX110 (assembly GCF_038050375.1). NCBI lineage: Bacteria > Bacillati > Cyanobacteriota > Cyanophyceae > Nostocales > Aphanizomenonaceae > Okeanomitos > Okeanomitos corallinicola. The sequence goes on from NZ_CP150886.1 coordinate 4,112,214, forward strand.
ATACTTGAAAATAGTATCGTTGATTATTGGATTTCAATTGATGTGTTGACCAAATACGACCTCTATTTTGGGGGGTGAGTTTTTTAAAAGTTTTGGGTGTTCTCTCACTGAAACCACAATTTCTGTCCATGATTGGTTCACCTGATATCACAGGTTTTGAGAAGGTGACTACAAATGTAGAACATAAGATTAGTGTTGCTAAGTTCGCAGCGGTAAATTTTGACAGTTTCAACATCATAAATTCCTGTAAATAATATCGTATTGTCAATTAAGACTGTATTTGATATCTCAAAGTTTCATATTTCTGTATAAGATTATTTTATTTTTATATTATTCCTCAAATGCAGATTTCCGACTTCTCAATTAGTTTTTTTAGGTAAATCCTTAAATTAAGAAGTCGGGTATCTGTTTAATTTTAGCTAGAACAACGGACAAAAGGTAATAAATCCTGTAAAATCACCTCATGATAATGTTCCTGGGGATAGTGTCCCACATTATTTAATTTAATCAATTCCCCATCAGATACAGATTTAACAAAACCTTCTGCACCATCTACCGATAACCAAGGGTCTATCATTCCCCATTGCACTAAAATCGGTTTTTTCCATGTTTGAAAACCTGTTTCTATTTCTGTCATTGCTGTTTCTAATTGCATATTTCTAATGGTTGTCAGCAAAGCACGACCAGATGCAGAAGTTTTTAAAAATGGTTTTCTGTAAACATCTAAATCTTGATCTTCAATCCGGAAACGACTACCACCTTCTAAGGTTCTATCTACTAATAATGGGTCTTGAGTTATCATGTCACCCGCAAAAGGCCAACCCATTTGTTTGAGTTTAAAAGGTAGTTTTGCAGATGTGGAAATAGGTGCATTTAAAATGGCAATATTTGCTATTTTATCAGGATTTCTCAAAGCATATTGTAAACCAACTGAACCTAAAAATCCTTGGACAACTAAAGAAAATTTCTCTAATTCTATCGCTTGGATGAATTCATCTAAAGCTTTGATAAATGCGTCGGGAGTATAAGCAAAATCCTGTTTTTCCGGTTTACCAGAAAATCCATAACCAATCCAATCTGGGGCGATCGCTCTTGTTCCTTGTGCTGCTAAACTTGGTAAAATATTCCGAAAGCTATAACTTTGGGAAACTATCCCATGTAACAACACCACCGGTAATAAATCACTTCTACCAATAGATTCAGCTTCCCGATAAAACCACTCTAAACCATTTACTGTTATTTTATGTTCTTGGATTGTCACTATATCTTCCTATCCTGAAAATGTCATATTGAATTCTTATTTATCATCCTATCAAGTGGTCAGGTAATTTTGATAAAAAAATCCCATTTATAGAGAATAAGCTATTGACTTCTATCTCCATAAATGATATCATTGATTTCGATAAGGAAGAACTATCACAAAATAAATAAGATGACGGGTTTGTAAATCTTATCCAACCCAATCAAAATATTTCCGCCATAATCTAATATCAGTTTTGACGACAAAAACCAGGGTTTAAAACCGGGCTTTGAGGCTGAACATTTTCTACTTTAGCTACTAAGTGAACATTACCATTAGCATCAACTATCCATCCTTGTGCTTCTACAATTTCCCTAGACGAGTTATCATTATTAACGCCAGATTGATCATTTTCAATGTTATGTTGATGATGCTGATTAGGTAATATCTCAACTAAATCAACCAGAATATTTGTACCTGTAAATAAATCATGAGGAGTAGATGGTAAACCACCTCTACCAGTGATAGTAAACTTATTATCTTGATTAGTTAATTGACCGTTTTTACGACATCCTTGGGCAATTTGATTAGAAATATCTAATAAACTTGAAGGTAAAGATAAAATTCCCTGTGCGGGATCAACATCCAAAGTATTAATATTAACTTCACCATTGACACCAAATCTAGAACTAGCCGTAATATCACTCTTTGATGTATTTTCTAGACGAAATTCTGTCCCAAAAATGCTTTGAGTTGTAATATCAATTATCCCCCCATTACCTCTATCAGCATTGGCATTAATATCACTATCTTCAAAAGGAAAAACAACTACAAAACCATCTCTAGCGTCAATACTAATATTACCACCTTGAGCGGCATTAAAAGCTTGGGCAGAAATATTACTATTATTTCTCATTAACAATAAATCTTGTAAAAACAAATTAATAATCGCGTTTTCTCCTGTTTCTCCTACTCCGGTTTCTGCTGATAATTTCCCCTGATTTAAAAACAAATTATCGGCTGTAATTTCCAAAAATCCAGCTTCTCCCTGCGGACTACTAACGGTAGTAAGAGATTGATTAATAGTAAATTGCCCAGTTGTTATAGCTATAAAACCTGCATCACCACTACCTATAGCTTCCGATGCTATCCGACTACCACTGGATAAATTAATAAAATCATTAGCACTAATAATTACATCTCCTGCTTCTCCATCAATAGTAGAAGCTGAAATAAAACTATCATTACTTAACTGCAAAGATGTTAATTTTTCGAGTTGAATATTTCCCCCAATACCAGATGATGTTTCCCCATTAATTTGGGCTTGATTATTAAGAGTTAAAGTATTAGCAGTGATAGATAAATTACCACCTGCATTATTTTCACTTCTCACTTTTATTCCGGCTTGATTATTAATAGTAAATTCTCCAGTAGTTATATTTATATTACCTGCATTACCACTACCTGTAGCTTCCGATGCCAGAATACTACCATTTTCTAAATTAATAGAATCACTTGTAATATCTAAATCTCCAGCTTGGCCATTAATAGTAGCAGTAGAAATAAAACTGTTATTTAGAGTTAAAGATGTTAAATCTTCTAATTGAATATGTCCACCAATTCCAGAAAATGTATTACCTTCTATTCTGGCATTTTCATTCATGCTAATTGTAGCAGCTGAAATATGTAAATCTCCGGCAATATTATCTTTACTATTAACATTAATGTTTGCACCATTATTCATGGTAAGTTTGTTAGTAGTAATGTTTAAGAATCCTGCTTCACCTTGATCAATAGCTCCAGAAGAAATTGTAGCACCAGTATCAAGATTAATAAACTCACTAGCATTAATAGTGATATCTCCTGCTTCACCGTTAATTGTGGCTGCTGAAATTCCACTATTATTACTGATTTGCAAAGATTTTAACTCTAGTAATTGAATATGACCACTAATACCAGATAGGGTATTAGCTTTTATGATTGCATTCTGATCAAGAGTGACTGTATCAGCAACAATTGTTAAATTACCTGCATTTTTATCTCTACTATTAATATTAATATCTGCATCTGTCATGGTAAATTGTCCTGTTTTAATCTCTATAAAACCTGCTAAACCATTAGCAATAGCTTCAGATACTAGACGACTACCACTTTCTAAATTCACAAAATAACTGGCATCAATAATGATATATCCAGCCTCACCAGTAGATGTAAAAGCCGAAATTTCACTGTTATTACTCATTTGTAAAGATTTTAAATCTAGTAATAGAATATTCCCACCAATTCCAGATATGCTATTTGCTTCTATTTTTGATTTTTGATTGAGATTAACAGTATTAGCTTGCAAAAGCACAAAGCCAGCATCACCTGGACTACTAACGTTAATTTCTGAAGCACCTATCATGGTAAATTGTCCTGTTTGAATCTCTACAAAACCTGCGAAACCATTACCCAGAGATTCAGATACTATGCGACTACCATTTTCTAAATTCACAAAATCACTAGCATTTATAGTTATATCCCCTGCTGTACCATCAATTGTGTTGGCAGAAATTTGACTATTATTTAAATGTAAAGATGTCAATCCCAGTAACTCAATTTCACCACCATTTGTTCCTGCATTTGCTACTATTTTTGCTTCTTGATTAAGAGTAACATTGTTAGCGGTAAGACGCAAAAAACCAGCATCATCTGGACTATTAATACTAATTTCTGAATTACCTATCATGGTAAATTCATTGGTTTTAATATCTACAAAACCTGCATCACCACTACCATTAGCTTCTGATGCTATGCGACTATTTTGGTCAAGTTTAATAAAATTACTAGCATCAATAATTATATCTCCTGCTAATCCGTCTACTGTGTTAGCAGAAATTTCACTATTGTTTATTTCTAAATATGTTAAATTTTTAATCTCAATATCGCCGCTAGTTCCTATTATTGTATTGGTTGTAATTTGAGATTGGTGATCAAGAGTTAATGTGTCAGCAGCAATGATGATAGTACCTTGTTGATTAACACCAATTAATGATTGATTTTCCAGTTTAAATTTATTGGTATTAATGGTAATATTACCAGGGATTTCACCAAAAATACTGTCCATTTTTAAACTTGAATTATTCAAGGTAGTAGCATCACTAACATTAATATTAATTTCTCCACCTTCAATGGTAGCTTTAGTGTTAATATTGGTATTAGTTAAGTTTAATTGTGCTGTATCAATATCAATATCGCCGCCAACAGCAGTGATATTACTATCTTGAATTTGTACATTACTATTTGCCGCAAACTTAATATCATTACCTGCGTTAATTGTTCCTTGTAAAAATAGGTTTTCTGTAATTAAATTCAAGTCTTGTCCGACTGAAATATTACCCAAGTTCCTGATTTCTGCACCTGCTTGACTTGAACCATATTGCAAACCCGGTGTAATACTAACGGTTAATAATGGCGGTGCTTGGGGATTAGTTGCACTAAATTCACTACCATCAAAAAACTTTAAACTTGCAGATGTAGTTGCTGTAAATGAACCGCCAATATTTAAGATTGCATTGTTACCAAAAATAATTCCATTGGGGTTAATTAAAAACAGGTTAGCAGTGCCATTAGTACGCAGTAAACCATCAATATTAGAGATAGAATTACCTGTAACTCTTGTAATAATATTTTCTATGCCCAAACTATTGTTAAATACGGCTTGTCCGTTGGTAGGTACAGAAAATTGTTGGAAACTATGATAAAGGTTAACACCGCGAGTTGTACCACCGTTAATTTCACAGTTTGTACAACCATTTTGGACTTGAGAATTATTAGGGAGGGTATTATCTGGAATTATTTGAGCGGTAGTTTGTTCGGCAAGAATAGGAGAAATAATTAATGCCAACAGGTAGAGATACAAACGTAAATTCATGTTGATATAAATGACTAATAACCAATGAATAATTAATAATTAAAGCCAATTTCCTAACAATACAAATGGGGCCCAATAGTAAGGATTACTAAATTCTGGTTTTTGCAGTAATTTTAACTGTGCTAAACGTATGGCTTCGGCTTTGGTAACTTTTGATTGGGCTAATTGACGGTAAAATTCCACCATAAATTCCGCCGCAGATTTATCATCAACTGACCATAATGTGGCTAGGGTGCTACGTGCGCCAGAACGAACTGCTACCCCTGCAATTCCTAGTGGGGCGCGTCTGTCTCCTTGGGCGGTTTGACAGGCACTTAAAACTAATAGTTCAATGGGGTTATTGTTATTTTTTTCTCTGGTTTGGAGTATTTCCCCTAATTCTTTCACATTAATTCGATTATCCCAGGTGAGAATAAATGTTTCTTCCGCATTGGAACTAAATTGTCCGTGGGTGGCTAAATGAACTACTGGAAAGGGAATTTCCCGGATGATCTTTTGAATATCCGCGGTGGTAAATGTTTCATTAAATAATACTTGATTGGGAATTTCTGAGGTGATTCCTTTAACTTCTACCGCTACTCCTGGTAAGGGTGAAAATCCTTGTCTAGCTTCGCTAATACCACCAACTAAAATGTTTAAAGGTTTTTGTTGTAAGGGTTGGGGTGAAAGTAATTGTAAACCTGGTGTTTGGGCTAAACTATATTTTTCTACTAAATATTTTTCACCGTCATAAAGTGCAGCCATCGGTAAATTTTTCATTACCCCATCAAGGACAAATACTAAGGTTTTGATGTTGTTAGCTGCTAAATCTGCTTCTGTGGGTTTGATGAGAATATTATATAGTTTTTGGGCAATTTCTAAACGTTGTCTATTTCCTAAATTTGGTCTGATGGATGATCGCATCTCTCGCAATATTTTTTCTAGTTCTGGTTGAGGAATATTTGTTGTATAGTGTTTTAGAGGTTGATTTGTGAGGGAGATAATTACTTCTAAACGATCTCTCAAAATAATCGGATAAATTAGTGCAGCTTGGGGATCTACTTGATCAACTTTAGCGATTTCACCACTCAAACAATCTTCTTGGAAGTAGTTATCTAATTCTGCTATTTTCAAAGATTCAATTAAGTCACGGGCTTTTTCTATGTTTCCCTGATTAATGTCTTTGCCTGTTTTAGTTTGTTTATTTTCTAATAACAAACTTACTAATTCCCGATAAATTGGTTCGATACTCTCCTGAAAGGAAAATTGCAGATTACTATTACTAGCAACTAAATCTTTTCGCAGATAACCTAATGTTTTGACCGTTTGATCATAAGCTATAATGGCTTTCTCCGAATTACCAGTTTCTTGATAAATTCTGCCTAATTGCCATTGCCAAAGATAGCTAATTTCCCCAGCATTATTACTTTGTGATAAAACTAATGCTTGTTCTGTGAGTTTTTGGGCTTCATGCCATTGTTTATTGTCTTCATAAAGTTTACCCAAATATCCCAAAGCGTAAGATTCCGATTTTTGATCATCTATCTTTTTAGCTGCTTGAATTGCTATAGATAATATTTTTGCGGCCGTTTGTTTTTCCCCTAATTTTTGTAATCCTTGGGCAAGTTTTAATTGTGCATATATACTGGTACGACTGATTGGTAATTTATCTATTTGGGGCTGAATTTGGTCAATTAAAACCTTAGCTGCTTGCCATTCTTCAGTATTTATAAAAATCTGTAATTGGTTGAGTTGAACTTTTAATTTTAAATCAGGTGAATCAGTAGTATTAATTACCTGTTGATAATATTTTTGTGCCTCTTGATTTTTGCGTTGCGAGAAAGCTGTATTACCTAAACTTAATAATGCTAGGTTTACATCAGATTGGGAATTTAATTTTTTAGCAATTTCTAAACTCTGTTTTAATACCTCTTGGGATTTGTCTAAGTTGCCCACAACTCGTAATGTGTCACCCAAATTAACTAAATTAGCAGCTTTTAACACCGAATCTGGCTGTGTTTGTAAATTCTCATTGATCTGTTCTAAAATCTTCCTAGCACGGGGATATAATCCCAATACCCTTAATGCTTGAGTTTGATTTAATAAACTGCGATTAACTCCCGTTGTGTCCCCTATTTTTTGATAAATATCTGTGGCTTTTTCCCAGCTATTCAAAGCATTTTCAGCTTTCCCTTGAGATAGTTGCAGACTTCCTTGAATGTTTAAAATTTGTGCTACATTTAGCGAACTTTGACTCTGACTAAGTAAATTTACACTTTTAGATATAGTCTGATTAGCTAAATCCAATTTACCTAACTGTTGATATGCTAAAGCTAAATTTCCTAATACAACGGCTTGATTAAGTTTATCCCCTGTTTGATTAAATATATCCGCTGCTTGTTGCCACAGGGTGATCGCCTCTGTAAACTGTTCTCTTTGATACCTTTGCTTTCCATCTGTTACTAAAGAACCAACAGAATTGGACTCAATATTAACCGCAGCTATGACAGGTTGTTGCATCAATGGGAAAGTGTATTCCATTTGCGACAAAATTAATATCAAACTTAATAACCCTAAACAAAAATGTTTAATATATTTAACATATTTCAGTTTGATAATGGTTTTTACTAATTTAATAATCATCTTTTTATCAACGGATAGAACAATAATTTTTAGATAAAATAGGACTCTGAAGAAAAGCTTCTTGTCCCTGAGAAACTAAATAAATATTACCTTTTTCATCCCTGACCCATCCCTGTGCTTCTACAATTTTTAGCGGTAATTTTTTATGAACATCTACTTTTTTAATATTTTGATTATCTTCTTGAATAGGAACTAATTCCACCAAATCAACTAATGGATTCGTACCTGTAAATAAATCATCAGGACTTGATGGTAAACCACCACTACCAATAATAGTAAATTTATTTTCTTCATCAGCTAATTTACCACTATTATTACATCCTTTTGCTAACTGATTATTAGTATCAATCACACTACTATAAAGCCCAATTAACCCTTGATTTGGATCAGTAGATAATTGATTAATCTGTACACTACCACTCAAATCAGGACTTGCCCCAGTAGCAGTAATATCACTTTCTGAAGTCAATTGATCCCTAAATTTTGTACCAATAATTCCTTGAGAACTAATCATCACATTACCACCACGAAAGTCAATCGAATTAGCAGTTATATCACTGTTTTCTAATGCAGCTAAAACATCTACATCAATGGTAATATTACCCCCAATCACATTATCACCAGTTGCATTAGTAGTAATTTTGCTGCCATGACGCATAATCAAATTTTGAGAACGTAAATTAATACTAGCCTGTTCTTGGCTAATATCTGTACTATTACTACGAGTGTTACCACTAATGATACTAAAGTTATCCATCAAAATTGACTCAGCTACTAAATTCAAATTACCTGCATTACCTGTCCCTAAAGCTTCTACCGTAATTTTTGCCTGATCTGAAATTTGTAAATTCTTAGTGTTAATTTTTATATCTCCTGCCTTACCTACACCAACCGTACTAGCACTAATTCTGCCACCTTGCACTTGTAAATTATGAGCATTAATAATTAAATTTCCACCGTTTCCTGTAGCGTTAATTTCGGAAGCAGTAGCTAACCCACCAAAATTTTCCGCAGCATCGCCAAATATCTGAATATCTTCAGCATTAATAGTTAAACTTCCTCCATTACCAAATCCCAACGTGGAAGCAGAGATGACAGTATTTTCTCTAACAATTAATTGCTGAGTGTTAATCTCTATATTTCCAGCATCAGCGGTTTGTAATGTAGAAGAATTGATATTTGTATTGACACTGATACCATTAGAATCTTCAGTGAAGAATTCACCAGAAGTGAGTTCTATTGATTCAGCAGCATTAATCTTAATATTGCCAGCTTTTCCAGTACCTAAAGCAGTGCTGCCAAGAAATCCCCTATTGACAAGAATTAGATTTTTAGTATTAACAATTAAATCACCAGAATTTCCACTACTTTGTATCCGGTTTCCTGTTGCTAATAAAGACTCATTTAACTCTACCGATTCATCAGCATTAATATGTAAATTTCCACCATTACCATTATTCAAAGTAGAAACTAATAAAACTGATGCGTTTCTTAACACTAATTTATTGGTATTAATTTCTAAATTTCCCGTACTTCCAGAACCAATACTCAGGACAAAAAACCCATCTTCTATTTGAGAAATATCAGTCATAGGGTTAACTACCTTTTCTGCTTTATTCTCAAAATCACCAATACCGATCATTTCTATGGTATCGGTAGCATTAACTTTAATATTTCCACCAGATAATGATCCCAAAGTTAAAGATGCAATGCGGGAAGCTTCACTGATTCGCAAATTTCTACTTTGCATCTGCATTTCTCCCCCACCTATACCACTAGCATTTATATTACTTTTGGACGTTAATGTAATATCACCAAAATTATTTGTGTTATTATACCCTAATAAAAATCCTTGATTTGTAGTAGTAATATTAACTAATCCTTTAGTTTGAACGCTACCTAATTCTAATCTTCCCCCATTAGTTTTAATTGTTCCTCCCTGAAAATTGATATCTCCACCAACTAAAGCTAAGGTTTGATTTGGTTGTACTTCTAAGCCATTTTTAGCTTGTACTTGAATTGTCCCAGGATTATTACCAAACTGTAAACCAATAGGTGTAGTTATAGTTAATAAAGATGTATTTGCATGAGTTTGGCTACTAAATTCTGACCCATCTAAAAATTTAATCCTATTGGCTGTACTACCTACAAATGAACCACCAATATCTAAACTAGCATTGTTACCAAATATAATCCCATGCGGGTTAATAAAAAATAAGTTAGCACTACCATTAACCCTAATTAAACCATCAATTTTAGAAATATTATTTCCTGTAACTCTGGTAAAAATATTTTGAATCTCTAAACCATTATTAAAAATAGCTTGTCCATTTGTAGGAAGAGAAAATTCTTTAAAGCTATGAAATAGATTAGCATTTTTAACAGTACCACCGTTAATTTCGCAGACTAAACAACCAGGTTGTACTTGAGAGTTATGAGGGAGAGTGTTGTCAGGAATAATTTGTGCAGTTGCTTGTTTACTACTAAATATTGATAGTAGTAATACTGGTAAATATAATATGAAATGTAAACTTTTTTGCTTGTTCATCTGAGTTTGCTAATATTATAAACACTGAACTTAGAGATTAGCAAACTCAGTCTTTAACTTTTTTAACCTTTAACTCCTAACTGCTGTGGTATCCAAACAGTAAAAATTGAACCTACACCCACAGTAGATTCTACTTCAATGCGACCCCGATGTAATTCTACAAGCTGTTTAGCTAAAGCTAAACCCACCCCTGTACCTTCATAATGACGACGATAAGGTGTATCAAGCTGTTGAAACTTCTCAAACAACAAAGCTAACTTTTCTTCGGGAATACCAATACCAGTATCTTCTATTTGAAAAATAGCTGTATTCTCTTCCACCCACAAACGCAAAGTCACATCACCACCTTCAGGTGTAAACTTAATTCCATTATTTAATAAATTCCAGAGGATTTGTTCTACCCTACCAACATCAGCTCTAAAAATATCATTTGCTGGGTTAATTTGTAAATCGAGTTTTAGAATTACTTTTTTATTGCTTGCCTTTTCTAATAAAGAATCTAAAATATTTTGTGCAGTTTTTACTAAAGAAAAATCAACAATATTTAATACTGTTTTCCCCGCCTCAATTTGTGATAAATCGAGGATATCATTGATCATTTCTAATAAGTGTTCCCCACTATCATGGATGGTTTGTAAATAATCCCGTTGTCTTTGACTTAATTCACCCAAAGGCCAGCGTAATAATGTAGAAGACATTCCAATTACATATGTTAAAGGAGTTAATAATTCATGACTGATAGTTGCTAAAAATTCACTTCTGAGACGATTAGCAGCTTCTGCGGCTAGTAAAGCTTCTCTTAATGCCACAGTTCGTTCAATCACTCTTTGTTCTAAAGTTTGTTTGTCTCTAGTCAGAGTTTGTGTAGCCTCACGGAGAGATTGCATTAATTCTGATTGATGAATCGCTATAGCTAATTGTTCAGCAATTGAAGATAACAAACTTTTTTCACTTTCTGTCCAACGGCGCATATGATGACATTGATGGGCAATTAACAAACCCCAAATTTTTTCTTCAAAAATAATTGGTGCTACTAATTTAGATTTGACTTGACTAGCTCTTAAAAATTTTAGTAAACACTCTTCTAAAACATAAGTTTTGTCTACATCATCTATAGCTAAAACAAACCCTTTACAATATTTATCTAAGTATTTATAATTAGTGATCAAACAATTATCTTCTTGATAATTTAAAAGAGCAGAAATATTAGTTGAAGATAGTGACTCATAAACTACAGAAGCATTATATTGTTGGTGACTTTGTTCCAGAAATTTCTGATTGAAAACCGTTGGTGGTAAATATTGAGAATTAAAGGATTGATTGAGGGATGTATTTGTAGTCTTAAATTGAGATGGTAAAAATTGATAAATTATTAATCTATCTAATTCTAAAAACTCTCTTACTTGTGTAATTACCGTGTCCATAATGACTTGCAAATCTGGACTTTTGCGAATTTGTGTTGTTACCTGATGCAAAAGTCTTTCTTGAGCAATTTGTTTGCTCAAAGCATCTTCCACAGGTTTGCAAATAAAACCTTCCGATGGGTGAGAAATCATAGGTAACTCCACTTCTGTATTCAGTAGTGGTAGTAAATACTCTAATAACAACAAAGTAAATTTACTTTGCAGATTTGTATCATTACGAGGAATAATTTGCTGATATTGGGCAATTTTGTGGTAAATGAGAGAATCAGAAGCAAACAGGTTTTTTAATTGAGAAATAAATGTAGCGATCGCCTCATGATTCAATATTAAACTGGTGTTTAAAGAATCTGGGGGAACTTCTGTTCCCGCTTCCGTTTCCTGATTTCCTAGCAGTAATGCACTAAACTGATCAGAAACTAGCAGAGTAAACCGTTCTTGTTGCCATTCAACGGGAATTATAATCTGTGCCAGCAAATCTTCTGTGAGTATTAAAGCAGAACTGCCTATTGTTTGAGCCATCTGCTGCAACAATTCCCCAAGCCGATTAAATACAATCACAGGCAAGGTACGAGAAAAGCTCAAATTGGAAGAACTCAGCATTTTCAGTATTTTAATGAGATGGGCTGAATGTCTACGTAGGACAATAGGTAATTTATCAGGGGCAAAGATAACTTAAAATCCTTGTTGCTTAACCCCTTTCCTACTGATACGCTGCGAGTTGACGTAGCCTGTCCGTAGGATTTACGGTATCCTTCCTAGTTGTTTGTGATTATGTCCTAACCAAAAGTTGAAGATGGTCAGAAAGAATTATGCATCGAATCAGTGCTACACCAGGTGGATGGAATCAGTCAGAAGGTTTAATTTTTCTAGAACAAACTCCAGCCCCTTTTGTGTTTATCACCGCTGCTGATACCGACATTCAAACTTTAGCAGCAGCAGTCCCAAAATTACCTGCACAATTTCCAGCAGTACGAGTCGCTAACCTGTTGCAGTTACAGCAACAGATAAGTATAGATACTTATGGTGAACAAGTTTTAGAACTCGCTCAAGTTATCGTCTTACGCCTATTAGGAGGAAGTTCCTATTGGGCTTATGGTTTAGAGGTAGTGCAGGAAATTGTACAACGTCAAGGCATAACTCTAATTGTAATGCCTGGAGATGACGCTCTTGATCCCGATTTGATCTCTAAATCTACTATTTCATCAGAAATCGTTCAGCAAATCTGGCAATACTTCCGAGAAGGTGGTGTTGAAAATTTCCTGAATGCGCTGCAATTGATTACGGATCTTTCTCTATCAACTAATTTCAACCCTCCCCCACCAAAAGCTATTCCCCGTGTGGGGTTCTATGAAGGAACGTTTTCTTCTACTTCTTCTACACTGTCACCTGTTACCTGTCACCTGTCACCTTCTAAAGTCGGAATTTTGTTCTACCGCGCCCATTATTTGGCGGGAAATACTAAAGTTATTGATGCTTTGTGTCAGGCTTTAGTAGCCAAAAATTTACAACCTGTGCCGGTTTTTGTTTCCTCTTTAAAAGAACCTGGTGTTGATGATGAGATGCTCAAGTTTTTTCAACCTGAAGATTCTGAGCATATTAACCTGTTACTGAATACTACGAGTTTTTCTTTAGCAAGATTGGAAACGGAAACCCCTCAAATTGAACTGTGGGAAAAATTAGATGTGCCGGTTTTACAAGTTATTCTCTGTGCCAGTTCCGTTGAACAGTGGCAGTCACAGTTACAGGGTTTAACTCCCCGTGATATGGGTATGAATGTGGCTTTACCAGAGGTAGATGGCAGGATTATTACTAGGGCTGTGTCTTTTAAAACTCTACAAACCCGCAACAATGACTTAGAAACTGATGTTGTAGTTTATGAACCAGTTAGCGATCGCATTGATTTTGTGGCTCAACTAGCTGCAAATTGGGTGAGATTACGCCAAAAATCACCCTCAGAACGGCACATAGCCTTAATTTTGGCAAATTACCCCAACACCAATGGTAGGCTGGCTAATGGGGTGGGTTTGGACACTCCCGCCAGTTGCGTGGAAATTCTTAAAGCTTTAAAATCCGCCGGTTATGAAGTTGGAGATATCCCCGCTGATGGTGATGAATTAATTCAGATGTTAACCGCCGGGGTGACAAATGACCCAGAAGGTAAAGATTGGAAATCTGTAAATCAATCTGTTTCTGTGCAGGAATATCAAGAATATTTCTCTACCTTACCCGAAGTTGTACAACAGGGAATTGTTGAGCGTTGGGGTGCTGTTGAGGAAACGAACCGCAGAGGCGCAGAGGGCGCAGAGAGAAGAGGGGTTTTGCCTGTTTCTGGTATTCAATTTGGTAATGTTTTTGTGGGGGTTCAGCCTTCACGGGGTTATGAACATGATCCGAGTTTAAATTATCATGCCCCTGATTTAGAACCAACTCACGACTATTTAGCTTTTTATTATTGGGTGAGAGAAGTTTTTGGTAGTGATGCGATCGCCCACGTGGGTAAACATGGCAACTTAGAATGGCTACCAGGTAAAAGTGTGGCTTTATCCAAAACTTGTTATCCTGAAGTCGCTTTTGGGGCTATGCCTCATTTATATCCGTTTATTGTTAATGATCCAGGTGAAGGTTCACAGGCTAAACGTCGTTCTCAGGCTGTAATTATTGATCATCTCACCCCCCCCATGACACGCGCCGAATTATACGGTGGGCTGCAACAAGTAGAAAACCTAATTGATGAATATTACGAAGCCGAAAGTTTAGATCCTTCCCGTTTACCAACCTTACGCGATCGCATTCAAGCCTTAGTCATCAAAGAAAACCTCTACAAAGACCTAGGTATCACCAACGAACAAGACATCACCGATTTTGAAAATTTAATTTTAAATTCCTTAGATGGTTATTTGTGCGAACTCAAAGAAGCCCAAATTAGAGACGGCTTACACATTTTCGGACAAGTTCCCCAAGGTAGACAACTCAGAGACTTAATAGTAGCGATCGCCCGCATCCCCAACCGTCATTCCATCGGCATTACCCGCGCCATAGCAGAAGCATGGGGTTTAGACCTCGACCCCCTCACCACCAACTACAGCGACCCCTTTATTCCTCCTCAAACCCTCTCTGCGCCTCTGCGCGACGGACACTTTGCTCAAGTCGGGAAACCCGCCCAAGCAAGTGTCCTCCTCTGCGTGAGATTAAAATCATGTCGCACCCACGGCGATGTTGTCGAACTCCTAGAAGAACAAGCCGCACTTCTAGTAGAACAAATACTAGAGGGAACAGAGAACAAAGAACAGGGAACAGTAAAACAAGTTCTCCACTGGATAGAATCAAAACTGCTCCCAGCACTGCAAAACACCACCCAAGAAATTACCAACTTACTCAAAGGACTAGACGGTAAATACATACCCAGTGCTGCATCTGGCGCACCAACCAGGGGCAGACCAGAAGTTCTACCCACAGGTAAAAACTTTTACTCTGTAGATATTCGCGCCATACCCACAGAAACCGCCTGGGATGTCGGCAGAAAAGCCGCCGAAACCCTGATCGAAACCTACACCCAAGAACATGGAGAATATCCCAAAACACTAGGTTTATCAGTTTGGGGAACATCTACCATGAGAACCGGCGGTGATGATATTGCCGAAGCCTTAGCTTTATTAGGAGTCCAGCCAGTTTGGGATGGTGCAGCCAGAAGAGTTGTAGATTTTGAAATCTTACCTTTATCAATTGTCGGTCGTCCCCGCGTTGATGTCACTTTGAGAATTTCCGGCTTTTTCCGGGATGCTTTCCCCAACCTCATAGATTTATTTTCCCAAGCAGTCGCAGCAGTAGCAGCATTAGACGAACCAGCAGCAGAAAACCCCCTAGCAGAGACAGTCAAGCAAGACACTGAGTTATGGACTCAACAGGGTTTGAGTGTAGAAGCTGCCAACGAAAAATCACTTTATCGTGTTTTTGGTTCAAAACCAGGTGCTTATGGTGCTGGACTCCAAGGTTTAATTGCTTCTCAAAACTGGCAAACTGACGAAGATTTAGCCCAAGCTTACATTAATTGGAGTTCCTACGCTTACGGGAAAACAGACAACCAAAATACTGTCACCTCTAAAGAAGTTTTTCAGCAACGTTTAAAACAAATGCAAGTGGTTCTCCACAACCAAGACAACCGCGAACATGATTTATTAGACTCTGACGACTATTATCAGTTTCAAGGTGGATTAACTGCTGCGGTGCGTTCTCTCCAAGGCAAAAACCCCGAAACCTACTTTGGTGATAATGCCAATACATCACAGCCTAAAGTCCGCAAACTGAAAGAAGAAATTACTAGGGTTTATCGTTCCCGTGTCGTTAATCCCAAATGGATAGAAGGAGTCATGCGTCACGGTTACAAAGGTGCGTTCGAAATGGCCGCAACAGTTGATTTTCTCTTTGCTTATGATGCAACTTCCCAGTGTGTGGAAGATTATATGTACCAAGGAATTGTAGATAATTATTTACAAGATTCTGTAGTGCGTGAATTTATTCACAACAAAAACCCCTGGGCTTTACGGGACATAGCCGAAAGATTACTAGAAGCTAACCAACGGGGTTTATGGGAAGACGTAAATACTCAGACTTTAGAAAATTTGCGTAATCTCGTACATGAAGCCGAAGCAGAAATTGAGGAAAAGTAGAATGGTTGACATACTCCCCACCCTAGAAGGGTGAGGATTCTGGGATCAAACAGCAATTGCTGGCATGGCCAGTCTCACATCGCCTAACCCAATGGTTGATGCCCCAACCATTTGAATATTTTTAGCCGCATTTTCATCACGTCCATGAAAAGAATTGCATGATGGACAACGCCACTGTCTAATCGCCAAATCTAGACTTTCTAAAATATGTCCACAAACAGAACAAGTTTTACTGGATGGATACCACTGGTTTATATAAACTACCTGTTTATTTTTCTTCTGGGCTACCCACTCTAGTATTTGCAAAAACTCACCAAAAGCCAAGTCTGATATTTTTCTACCCCAAAGACGTTGCATACCTTTGAGGTTTAAAGTTTCAAAACATAAAACATCAAACTTATCAGTTAATGTGTGAGCTAGTTTCCAAAACCAATCACGTCTTTTGTTACAAACATCTTCATGTTTACGAACTAAGTTCTTTCTAGCTCGTTCACGATTATGTGATCCTTTTAGTTTTTTGGAATGATATCTACTAGCTTTCTTGATAGCATTTAGAGATTGTTTTAGAAATTCTGGAGAATCAATTTTAGTCCCATCAGAACAAGTTAGGAAAACTTTTAAACCGAAATCAAACCCCGCTATCTTACCAGTCGTTGATTTGATTTCTGGTTCTAACTCATTATCAACTACAATAACCATAAACATTTCACCTAATGCAGTACGCTTTATGGTTATTGTTTTAATCTTTCCTTCTATTTCTCTAGATTTCCAAAATTGATATACTCTTTTTCCAATCTTTACCCTGTTCCTACCTAAGAATTTATAGCCAGCTTGTTTAAGAGTTAAAGATTTATATTTCTTAACTTTCTTAAACTCTGGTGGTCTTACTCCTTTCTTGTTGTGTTTGAAGAATAATTGGTATGCCTTATCTATTCTCTGGCAGATATCTTGTACTGCTTGAGAGCCTACTAATTGCCAGAACGAATTACGTTTTCTTAACTTAGCAATATGTGACTGAAGTTTTGCACAGTTTAAGTGTTTGCCCCATATTCGGTAGTACCGTTTATGTAGAGCAATACAATGGTTATAAATCACCCCTGCGGCGTTAATCATCCGTTTGAGGTGTTTACTCCTTTTGTGTTCATATAACTTAAACTTCAGTGTTTTCATGACCATAACTATATCAAGGTCGCCCTAGAAGGGCAAGGCTTTCGACCCATTTTTTTGGTAATGGGTAATTAAATTATTAACTTCCCACTCTCCCCCTCTCCCCCTCTTATCCTTGAATTCATCACTCCTAATAACTAAATAGGACTTGGTGAATAAATGTGAAAACATTACAGGGAAAGGGTTTGAGCCGTTTTCAGGTAAAAAAAGTGCAAGCTTTTACGAGGTGGAAACTTAAAAACCTTGCATTTAATTCCTACTCCAAGGAAAAATCGTTCCCATCTAACTCTTGAAACTGTCACCTGTCAACTGTCACCTGCCTCCACGAAAGGACTTTTATGGCTACGCCACGCTCCGCGAACAGCAAACCCTAAATAGGCATTAATGCCCTTTGGCACTTGGGACAAACAGCATGAATAGTTAGTTGACAATCTAGTAGATGATATCCTTCTTTTTGGGCTGTTTTTGCCCCAATTTTCAAAATAGATTCGTTTTTGAACTCAATAGTAGTATTGCAACGGACGCAAATCAAATGATGATGATGATGGGGATAGGGTTGGTTTAGTTCATAGTGTTTATGTCCTTCACCTAATTCTAATTCCCGCAAAATTCCCATCCTAGACATCAGTTTCAAGGTTCTATAAATGGTTGATAAACTGATGCCTTCACCGTCAGTTTCTAGGCGATGATAAAGATCCTCGGCACTTAAATGTTCTCCCTGTGGTAATTCTTGAAAAATGTGCAGGATTACTTCGCGTTGAGGAGTCAAACGCCAACCACGGTCGTTTAGTTCTGCCTTGAGTGAACCAGTTGTGTAGACAGTCATACTAAATTTTCTCAACAAAGCCTTCTAATTGAGAATATAACAAATATCAGGAGGGATTTGCAACAATCATGACTTATTGAGAATATTTGTTAGTTGGGCATTGGGCATTGGTCACTGGTAATTTTCTTACTAAGTACCTGGGCAAAATTGATTGCACATTTGGGAAAACAATAGAAATCTCTGTATCTCTTGTCTGTCACCTGTCACCTGTCACCTGTCACCTTCCCTAAATATGAAATTTATTTTGCACGACTACTTATCACCTGTTCCCTGTTCCCTCTTTTAACTTAAAGATTCCAAATAGTCGCGGATGAGGTTACGACGTTTGGGTTGGCGGAGTTTTTGTAGGGCTTTGGATTCAATTTGTCTGACTCTTTCCCTTGATAGGTCTAAAGCACGGCCTATTTCTGCCAATGAGTAAGGATGACCGTCAGATAAACCAAACCGCATCAGAATTACTTCCCGCTCACGGGTAGTTAAATCCTCCAGTAAATGGTGCAAATCTTTTTGTAAAGATTCTCGCATTAACATTTCTTCTGGGGTGACGCTATCTGTTTCTAATAATTCCCCTAATTCTGTATCTTTGTCTTTACCTACTTTGGTTTCTAAGGAGACAGAACGGGGAACACGTAATAAAACTTCCCGTACTTGGGCAGCTGTCATATCTAGTTCAACTGCTAAATCTTCTAAGGTAGGGGTACGACCTTGTTCTTGGGCTATTTTCCGTTGTGCTTTTTTAATTTTGTTGAGTTTTTCGGTAATATGAACAGGAAGGCGAATTGTCCGACTAGAGGTTGCGATCGCTCTAGTAATTCCCTGACGAATCCACCAATAGGCATAGGTACTAAAACGATATCCTTTGGTTGGATCAAATTTTTCTACCGCTCTTTCTAAACCTAGAGTACCTTCTTGGACTAAATCTAATAATTCTAAACCACGATTTTGATATTTTTTGGCTACGGACACCACAAGACGCAAATTAGCCTTGATCATGTGTTCTTTAGCGTGGAGTCCTTGAGATTGAATTTTCTCCAGTTCCTCTACTGTCAAACTAGCAATTTCTGCCCAGCGTTTTTTACCTTCTGAAAGTGTGGGCTTGAGTTCAGATAATTCAATCCCAGCGGTACTTGCCCATCTTTCTAATGAAGGGCGATGTCCTAGTGCAGATACTAAACGCTCTTGGACTTCAACTAGCCGTAAATAATTGGCTAATACAACATCACCTTCTTTTGCTGCATTGGCAAGAGTGATCCGCATCCGTAAATATCGCTGTACTTTTTGGGCTTCTGAAACTTCTTCATCTCGCCCTAATAAGCGTACTCTACCAATTTCCTGAAGGTATAAACGTACTAAGTCTGTACTGCGTCGGTTGGTGTTAGCAGCCAAGTTTTGAGCATCAGCAGCAGCTACTGCTTCTAAATCCTGTAATTCCTCTAGAGACAAATCACTATTTTCAACATTAAAATCAGAGTCTAGTGTTGAATTAGACTTTGGAGAATCGTAAGCTGCATCTGTATAGAAAGATGTTGCTGGCATAATTTCTTAATGTGAAGGTACGAATAGATTACGGTCAGCTAATCAACTGTTGCTATTGTTCCCGTAATTCACGTTTAAATAACACAATTGAGCTTGACAGTACAATTCTTTGTAAAAGGTTGTACTGGTTTGGCTGAACTTGATGATTTATTTGGGTGGCAAATGATTTTTACCACCAGATCAATCAAGTTAGCCGACAAATTTGATTAAAACAGGTTAATGGTATTAAAGTTTACTTATGAAACAGGAGATGGGATTTCATTTTTACCGAAATTTATCAGTGACTGTGGTGTGTTGGTGGAAATTATAGATATTTCCGGTCACAGTCAGACTGGAAAAAATCAATTACCTAAGTTAATATAGGTATTTTCAGGAATCGTGGCTGTTGATTTAACAACAGGTATAAACATATTCCTGGTAATTTTGCTGTTGATAAACTACATAACTATGATTACAGCATGGGGAAAGTAATTTCCTGACAATTTAATAATTTTTTTAGTGATTATTTGGTAACTAACTGGTTTCATTTACGAGAAAATGCTGATATGACAGCGTGATTCAGGCAATAGCTGGGGTAAATTTATTGGTGATGATCTTAGTGATACTCTGACTTGATATCTCTTAACATGAGTTCATTCAGAGCTTTTTGCGGTGTAATTTCTGCCTCCAGTAAGCGATAAACCTGCTCAGTAATGGGAATGGTCAGATTTTGTTGCTGAGATATTTGCATCAATACCTGACAGGTGTTGACACCTTCGGCAGTTCCTTTTAAGGAAGCGAGAATTTCAGTTAAGGTTTTCCCTCTTGCTAATTGATAACCGACTTGATAGTTACGGCTTAAAGAACTATTGCAAGTTGCCAACAAATCTCCTAGACCGGATAAACCATAAAATGTTTCTGTGTTCGCGCCTAAAACTCTACCGATTCTGACCATTTCCGTCAAACCACGAGTTAATAAAGCTGCTTTGGCGTTAGTTCCCAGATGTAAACCATCACAAACACCAGCTGCGATCGCCATCACATTTTTCAGTGTACCACCTAGTTCTACTCCTACTGAATCAGGATTAGTATATACACGAAACTTACTGGAAGAAAAGACTAGTTGCACGGTTGTTGCATCTGCCAAGTTTTTGCTGGCTACTACGGTAGCAGCTGGTAATTCCTGTGCTATTTCTTCAGATAAATTAGGACCAGACAGGACAACTACAGAATGATTAGGAAATTCTGTCTGCCAAATTTGGGAAGGGGTGCCGGTGGTTTTTGGATCTAATCCTTTTGTAGCGGTAACAAAAATTGTGTCTGGAGATAAGGGGTAAGATTTAACCAATAAAGCTACATCTCTGACACCTTTCATAGAAATAGCAGAGAGGATAATTTCTGCATCTTTTAAAACATCCTCTAAAGCAAGATTGCCCTGACGTGACCACAAACTTACCCGATGACCATTCAAAGACGCTAAATTTGCTAGGGTTGAACCCCAAGCACCTGCACCTAAAATAGCGATAGTTTTTGATGTAGTCATTGTTAATGGGAGGGGGGGAGATCTCACAAGGGTAGGTTTTTAATATTATCTCTCCTATCTGGGATACTGTTTCATTAATCCTCTAACTTGTTCTGCATGATAGGAGCTTCTTGTCAATGGTGAAGAAACAACTTGTAAAAATCCAATTTCTTCTCCGTAAGCTTGCCAGGCTGCAAATTGATCGGGGTTTATGAAATCAGCTACTTGTAAGTGTTTTGGGCTGGGTTGGAGATATTGGCCAATAGTTAAAATATCACATTCTACCGATCTTAAATCAGCCATGACCTGACGAACTTCTTGATCAGTTTCACCCAGACCGACCATGATACCAGATTTGGTGTAGGTACTGGGGCAAATTTGGCGAGTTCGTCTTAATAATTCTAATGTCCGTTGATAATCGCCCTGGGGACGTATCCGACGATATAGGCGGGGTATGGTTTCTGTGTTGTGGTTTGTTACTTCTGGTTTGGCTTGGAGAATGATTTCTAAGGCTTCCCAGTTACCGCATAAGTCAGGAATTAGTACCTCTATAGTAGTTGTATGTGATACTTCACGAACCGCGTTAATACATTTAACAAACTGGGATGCACCACCATCTACTAAATCATCTCTGTTCACAGAAGTAATGACAACATGGTTTAGCTGCATTCTACGTACAGCTTCAGCTAGTCGTGTGGGTTCGGTGGGATCTAGGGGTTGAGGTTTTTTCTCAAAATCAATATCACAATAAGGACAGGCTCTGGTACAAGCTGGCCCCATAATTAAAAATGTGGCAGTTCCAGCGTTAAAGCATTCGCCAATGTTAGGACAGGATGCTTCTTCACAAACCGTATTTAGGGCTAAATCCCGCAAAATTTCTTTAACGTTACCAACTCGCTCCCACTGCGGTGCTTTTACCCGCAACCAGTCTGGTTTTACAGTCACAATTCGTTTTTATCACTGAAGTTATACAAGTTTAATGGTAGCAAGCAAAGTCCTGGATGAAAAATTTACTTTTTTGATTTGCCTATAATTGTGATATGGTGGTTCTGATATAGTAATTTTTTAACGGGATGTAGCGCAGTTTGGTAGCGCACTGCGTTCGGGACGCAGGGGCCGCTGGTTCGAATCCAGTCATCCCGATTTGTACATTCGCAAATTACTGTCGCTCATTTTATGAAGTAAAGTTGACTTACTTCATAGCACTTAGATTAGGTATACTAAAAATCTTGATAATAATCCCGAATGCAGTGCGCCTTTCAACCCTTCCATAATCAATTCTATTTTGTAACTATTTTAAATTCAAGCCTGCTTTACTAGCGATCGCATTCCAGAATTTGTTTTTCTTTCAACCCACCCTAGTACGTACGTTTGTTTAAATAGGCAAGCTACTCAAACACACGGCATGAAGCCGACGTTCACCCACATCTATATCATTTCATTTAGATGAAAAACTTTCAACTAAAATCTAGCCAACCAATATAAACCCCAGTTGCCTCACCCAAAGCCTTTAACATTGCCTGACTAGAAAGATTAGAAGCAACAGGCAGTTTTAAAACTTGCTTTTCCCAAATGGGTTCTACCGTAGCAGAATAGACCTTGACATTTTGCCCCTTACCAGCGATAAAGGTCAAGCAATGCAATTTCTACGCCAAAAGTGCAAATTTGCAGCCGAGCAAACTGTTGTTTGTGGCGATTCAGGTAATGATATTGCTTTATTCGCAGTAGGTAACGAACGGGGAATCATTGTCGGTAATGCTCGTCCTGAGTTATTACAATGGCATAATCAAAATCCTGCTGATTACCGTTACCTAGCACAAAACTTTTGTGCTGCGGGGATTATGGAAGGATTAAACTACTTTAGTTTCCTAGAATGATAAGTTATCTCAAAGGTATCGTGGCTGGTGTGCAAACGGTTAGCGCCAATCGCACCATCTTGACTTTAGAAGTCAATGGCACGGGGTATGATTTACAAATTCCCCAGCGCCTTGGTGGTCAATTAACTAATACTGGTGATGTGGTACAAATTTTTACCCATTACCAGATTCGGGAAGAAGTTCCTTTACTCTATGGGTTTTCTTCTCCCTCGGAACGGGATTTATTTCGTCACCTGTTGTCTGTGAGTGGAATTGGTGCTGCATTAGCGATCGCACTTTTGGATACTTTGGAATTACCAGAGTTAGTCCAAGCGATTATTGCTGCTAATGTACAGATGTTAATTCAAACCCCTGGTGTGGGTAAAAAAACCGCAGAACGTCTATGCTTAGAATTAAAAAGCAAGTTGATAGAATGGCGCAAATCAGCGGGCTTTTTTGTGGCTACAGGAGGTCCAGCACCGGGAATTTTGGAAGAAGTGCAAATGACTCTCTTTGCTTTGGGATATACTGCTAATGAAGTCAGTCATGCCTTGCACGTCGTCAGCGAAGATGTCGGTTTAACCAAGGATGCCTATGTGGAAGACTGGATTAAACAAGCGATCGCTTATCTGAGTAGTAATGAAGTGGTTCAGGTCGCAAGTGACAGGTAACAGGTGACAGAATTTTTTAGTGCTGAGTTATGAACAAAAATCCTTATGCTTGGATAGAGGCATCTTTAGAAACCATTCATCGGGCTAACTGGTATCGTTCTGTACAAACAGTAGATAGTCTACCCGGTGCAACGGTGCTGTTATCTGGGCAAAAGGTAATTAATTTCGCCAGTAACGATTACTTGGGTTTAGCAGCTGATGAACGCTTACAAAGTGCAGCAATTCAAGCTATTCAAGCATTTGGTACTGGTAGTACAGGTTCTCGATTACTCAGCGGACATCGGCAATTACACAGGGAGTTAGAACAGGCGATCGCATCTACTAAACAAACGGAGGACGCTGTAGTATTTAGTTCTGGATATTTAGCTAATTTAGGTGCAATTACGGCTTTAGTTGGGAAACGAGATTTAATATTTTCCGATCAATATAACCATTCCAGCCTCAAAAACGGGGCAATTCTCAGCGCTGCAACCGTGATGGAATATCCCCATTGCGATATTTCTGCGTTGACAGCTAAGTTAAATCAAGAACGTCAAAAATACAGACGCTGTTTAATTTTGACTGATAGCGTTTTTAGTATGGATGGTGATTTATGTCCCCTACCAGAACTTTTAAACTTAGCCGCAGAATTTAGCTGTATGCTGCTAATAGACGAAGCACACGCTACCGGTGTCATGGGGAAAATGGGGGGTGGTTGTGTAGAGCATTTTGGCTGTACTGGGAGTGATTTAATTCAAATCGGGACATTAAGCAAAGCCTTGGGAAGTTTAGGCGGTTATGTTGCAGGAAGTCATCACTTGATTGACTTTTTAAGAAATCGCGCTCCTAGTTGGATTTATACCACAGCCCTATCACCAGCAGACACAGCCGCAGCCTTAGCAGCTATGAAAATAGTACAACAAGAACCAGAACGCCGTCAGCAACTATGGGCAAATGTTGATTATTTAAAACAATTGGTTACGGAAAATTTACCTAACTTAAAAATATTACCAACAGAGTCACCGATCTTATGTTTTCAGTTACCTGATGCAGCGACGGCTTTAACTGTGGGGCAGAAGTTGAAAGAGGCGGGAATTTTTGCACCTGCGATACGTCCTCCTACTGTACCAACCAGTCGGATCAGGATTACTTTGATGGCAATTCATGAACCAGCACATATTGATAAGTTAGTGCAGACTTTGTGTGATATTTTTTATGTTTGATGATTTCTTATTTCACGCAGAGACGCGGAGACGCAGAGGGGAGGTTGAGAGGTTTTTAGATATTTGTCTCCCTTGGATTATATAGGTATCATACCAGAAAAAAAGTAGGTGTCAATATCAATGGCTGAAATAACCAAGGTTCGTGATTTTATTAGGAATTATTTTTAATAATTTTGAGAATAGGGATATTTTGTTGCGAAATTTGGGGAGTGAAACTTTTTTGGTGATCTTGAGATTGAAAAAACTTATGTGAGGGAAAGTGAGTTTAACGCAGATAAACGCAGATGAACGCAGATGAACGCAGATAGGGTTAATGATTAGGGTTTATACTATTAATTAACCATAAAAATACTCAGCAGCTACCATGAGTCAATATCAGGATGTCTGCAAAGATACCCGACTTTTGAGATAAAATAATGATCAAAAGGCAAAAAAAATGATAAAATCATCCTCCAAATTTTAAAATACCATCAATAACAATAGTAAATTCAATGGGAGATTTACCTAATAATTGGACAGATATTCAAGCAGATATTGTATATATTTCAGCTAATGGCTTATTAGTATCATTTTCCAGTGAGCAAATAAAACTAGGAATAAAATATGATTTAAACAGTAAACATTTAAAAGCAATACATAAAGGACAAGTATCAGCACGGGGTAATGTTGGACTGGTTGCTTCCCAAGAAGAAGGTTTTGATTTAAAATCAAAGGTATTAGGTAAAGGTGGCGATAAACGTTTTCATGCAAAGTTTATTGATGGTGTACTACACTTTCCTGGTTGGGTAACAGAACATTAATCTACAATAACTATGATTAAATTGCAATTAAAAAATCATAAAGTTTGGCAAGATTTTACTGAGATAGTGGAAAATTTAGATGCTAAAATTCTTGTTAATGAACATCTAGAACTATGTGATTATCAATTATGCGGTTATTGGGATGAACAAGATAAATATTATGAAACAATTAATTTACCTCGTAACCTAGAAGCAGAATTAATTAGTAGTTCTATAGGTGTGACTAATCAAGAACGCTTTTTACAACTCAAGTTTAACCTCAAATTTTCTGTTGTTGAGACTAATTTTGCAGTAGAAACTACTTATCAAAAAGTTGGTGAGTTGATACTTGTTTATAATGAGAATTTAGAATTTATTGATGAACGTTGGTTTTTAGATAGCGATTATCTGCAACATTTATAATGGTAGAATCTCAATTTCAGAAAAGAAATTTATCATGAATTAGAGGATTGATATAAATAAATCGGGGATCTAATCAAAAACAACACCACGATAAATTTCTTTTATTGGTAATTCAACCCCAATTGACTCTAAAGAAATAGATGTTTCTAAATTATTAAAATCACTTAATAACCAACCTTGAGAAAGTTTACTATATTTTTCTATAAAAACTTCATTTTGTGCAACTAATAAATATTCACAAAAACTGCTAATTGAACGATACATTCTAAACTTGTCTTTGTGGTCATAATCTGCGGTAGAAGGGGATAATACTTCTATAATTAAGGTAGGGTTTAAAACTTCATCATTGCGATTTTCATTTAATTGTGGTTCACCTGCAAAAACCATTACATCTGGATATAAACCTCTTTTATATTCAGGTATCCATAACCGTAAATCACTATTAATTGGTTCAAAGTGACTATCACGCAGAACATATGTAAGATATGTTAATATATTACGACCGATACGGCTATGGTTGAGTGATCCTCCTGGCATTGGTACAATTTCCCCATCATGATATTCATTGCGTGTTTCTGACTTTTCTTCAATAGCGCGATATTCTTCTAAACTATAACGACGCTCGATAGTAGTAATCATTATGGTGTCAGTAATTACATTGAAGTTATGATGATTATAGCAGAATTGCGGTTAATTGTCAGAATCAGGATTTAAGGATTTACAGGATGTGATTGGATGATTGTTGTAATACTTATAAATAATGTTAAAATTAAACTATCCGTAATCATGGAGTAATTGTCATGGTACAAACTAAACAAAGATTTGCCAGTTTTGAGGAATATTTATCATACAATGATGGCAGTGATAAACTCTATGAATTATACAACGAGGAATTAATAGAACTACCGATAAAGTCAGGAACTAATGTACAAATTGCTAATCGTATTTTGCTAATATTTGCATTATTAATTGGAATTGATAGAGTCAGAGGACATGGTTTAGAATTGGAAGTGAGGGGAGAACCAAGAAACCGTTATCCTGACTTGACTATTATTCAAGAAGAACATATTAAATTATTAGCAAACCGTAATACTATTCGCCTGACAATGTTACCACCTTTGTTAGTAGTGGAAGTTGTCAGTCCTGGAGAATTACAAAGAGATAGAGATTTTGTAGCGAAGCGGTTACAATATCAAGATTGTGGTATTCCTGAATATTGGATTATTGATCCAGAAAAACAAAGTATTTTAGTTTTAGAATTAGTTGATAAAGTTTATCATGAAGTTGGTATTTTTGCTGGGAATGATTTAGTTATTTCTCCACAATTTAAGAGTTTAAATTTACCAGCATTACAGATTTTTGAGCAAGTTAATGGGTAAGGGTTTAGCATTGATAAAAACCTTACATTTAAAAAACGTTAAGAAGTAGTGTTATGATGAAATCCGTAACGCACCAACCCATGGATAATGGTGCGTTACGCTGTCGCTAACACACCCTACGGACTACGGACTGACATTTAAAAGGCGTTAAGCAGATAAACCAAAGTAAAGAGAACAATCCAAATAATATCCACAAAGTGCCAGTAAATTTCCGCCATTTCAATACCTGTATGTTTAGCAGAAGAATAATGACCACGACGGAAAGAACGCCACAAAACTCCTAAAATTAATAACAGTCCGATAAATACATGAAGTCCGTGAAACCCGGTCATGATATAAAAGCAATTAGCGAAAACATTGGTGGTTAAACCATAGCCTAAGTTTTGATATTCATAAACTTGACCGGCTAGGAATACTGCACCCATGACTGCGGTGATGAAATACCAAAACCGCATCCAACCAACGCTATTCTTTTTAATAGCGACATCCCCTAAATGAATGACAAAGCTACTAGAAACGAGGATGATGGTGTTAATGGTGGGGATGAATAATTCTACTTCTGTTCCTGCTGGTGGCCAGACTGGGGTTGTACCTTTAAAAAATATATAGGTGGCGAAAAATCCCCCAAACATTAATGATTCGGAAACGAGAAAGGTTAATAGTCCCCACACTCTTAAATCTGGATGTTCTTCATGTCCAGCTTCGTGATGTTCACTGGTTGTAATTGCTGTCATTTTATTTACCTAGTATTCGTTTCTCGATTAGCTATCTCACCCCCCTGGGAATGAATTCCCAGTCTAATAGCCCAAGTCCGTTAAAACGGACTGAAAACCTGATTTGTTAGTCGGTTTTAACCGACTTTTGCTATTAGCTTTGTACTTGAGTACAAGGTGGGTAAATTATGTCTATGTCTGCGTTTTAACCTATAGGTTCTGTCGCTGATGATGATTCTTCCTGGTTATGTCCATAGTCATAGGGGCCATGGGTGACGACGGGTAATACTTCCCAGTTTTCAATGATTGGTGGTGAACTGGTTGTCCATTCTAGGGTAAGGCTTTCCCAGGGGTTATCACCGGCAAATTCTCCTTCTGTCCAGCTTTTATAGGCGTTGTAAGCGAAGGGAATGACGGAAATACCTAAAATGAATGCGCCGATGGTACAAAGCTGGTTGAGGCTGACAAATTGGGGGTCATACATGGCGACTCGGCGGGGCATTCCTTGTAATCCGAGTTCGTGCATGGGGAGGAAGGTGAGGTTAGTACCGATGAGGGTGAGGATAAAGTGAACTCTTCCCCAGGTTTCGTTCATCATCCGACCGGTGATTTTGGGAAACCAATGATAGATACCTGCGTAAATGCCAAAGACTGAACCACCAAATAAGACGTAGTGGAAGTGTGCAACTACGTAGTAGGTGTCGTGGACGTGAACGTCAAAGGGTGCTGTTCCCATGGTTACGCCGCTTAAACCACCCATGACGAACATGGAAAGTAAACCAATGGCGAATAACATGGCGGTGGTGAAGCGAATTTTGCCACCCCAGAGGGTTGCTACCCAACCGAAGATTTTTACACCTGTGGGAACGGCGACTATTAAGGTGGAAATGGTGAAGAACATCCGCATCCATCCGGGTGTACCACTGGTGAACATATGGTGTACCCAAACGAATAAACCAACAACGCAGATCGCAACACTGGAAAAGGCGATCGCTTTATAACCAAAAATTGGTTTTCTGGCATGGGTGGGGATGACTTCGGACATGATCCCGAAAATGGGCAGGATCATTAAATAAACTGCGGGGTGGGAATAAAACCAGAATAGATGTTGATAAATAACGACGTTACCACCTGCATCTGGTTTGAAGAAGGATGTACCGAAGTTAATATCAAATAACAGCAAAATTAAACCTGCTGCTAAGACGGGGGTAGATAAAAGTGCGAGGACGGAAGTTGCTAAAATTGACCAGCAAAATAGGGGAACTTGATCCCATTTCATGCTGGGAACTTTCATCATTAAGATGGTGATGACGAAGTTTAATGAACCTAAAATTGAGGAAGTTCCGACTAAAACAATGGCTAAAATCCACATTGTTTGGGCGGTGTTAGCGGTGACTAAACTTAATGGTGGGTAAGCTGTCCAACCTGATTGAGAACCACCGAAAATAAAACTTGCTAATAATAGTAATCCTGCGGGGGGGTTTAACCAGAAAGCGATCGCATTTAGTTTCGGAAATGCCATGTCTCTAGCACCGACCATCAGGGGTACTAGATAGTTACCAAATCCACCAATGGCACTGGGAACAATCCATAAAAAGATCATGATTGTGCCATGATTGGTCATGAAGGCGTTGTACAGATTGGGATCGAGAAAATCTGATTGTGGTGTGGCTAATTCGGTTCGCAGGGCGATCGCCATCAATCCACCAATTAAATAAAAGACAAAGGCTGTCACCAAATATTGAATCCCAATCACTTTGTGATCAATATTAAAGGTGAAATAATCTTTAAATTTCCAAGGTTCTTGATGTTGAGAATTAGCTACCAGCATTGTCTTTTGTTGACTATCTTCCGGTGGTATATTTCTAGGAAATTCTATTTGTGTCATACTTTTTAGGAATGGGGAATGGGGAAAAGTTGTCAGTTACTAATTACTAACTCCTGACTTATTCCCATTTTCTGAACATAAGGATCAAGAAATTCAGAAGTTGACAAATTAGCAGGGTTGACAGCTACAATTTGAGGCTTTTCTTGCTGTTGTGCTAACTGATTTTCTGTTAACCAACTATCAAATTCTGCTTGAGTGTGAACAATCACTTGAGTTCGCATTGAACCATGATAACCACCACATAATTCTGCACAAACTACGGGATATGTACCAGGTTTTGTAGCCACAAATCTGAGTTCTGTGGGTATTCCAGGAATAGCATCTTGCTTGAGGCGAAATTGGGGAACCCAGAAAGAATGAATGACATCATCTGCGGATAAATTTAACTGCACATCAGCACCTACAGGAACATGAAGTTCTCCTGTTAAAATGCCTGTGTTGGGATAGTTAAATAACCAAGCAAATTGTATTCCTTTAACATCAACTACCAAGTCTGCTGGTTTATTTTGAGTTTGGGGACTTGCACCAATACCAATCCCAATATTAGGCGCTGTTAAAGATTGAGTATCATCCATAGTAGCAGCCATAGCGACATGACTATGGGGATGACTACCGGGTTCTAAACCACCCATTTGGTTATAAACATTGACGCTGTAAATACCTAAAACAATGACAATTACTGTAGGTATGGCTGTCCAAAAGATTTCTAAGGCTAAATTACCTTCTACCGGTGTACCATCGCTATTATCTCCAGGACGACGACGGTAAACAAACAAGAAAATCAAAATCGTTCCTTCAACAATCAAAAATAGTGCGATCG
This sequence comes from Okeanomitos corallinicola TIOX110, assembly GCF_038050375.1. Lineage (NCBI taxonomy): Bacteria > Bacillati > Cyanobacteriota > Cyanophyceae > Nostocales > Aphanizomenonaceae > Okeanomitos > Okeanomitos corallinicola. The sequence continues at coordinate 4,143,389 of NZ_CP150886.1, forward strand.
CAATGGTAAACATAATGTTAAAAAAACCGTCTACCAAAGGTGCTTGTTTTGATGCTTGTACTGGCAATAAATGATGATTTTGGCCAATCCAAATACTGATAGGGGCAATAAACATCCCCGCTAAAAGTGTCCACAGTGACACAGGAACTTTTTGCATATTTACTACCTGTTCTTGATCAGTTATCAGTAATCAGTATGAAAAGACAAAAGCCAAGAAATAAAATGTTAATTTTATCTATCTTGTCTGATGGCTACTGACTTCTGAAATATGACATTTTTGGGCTTTTACTTATTACAGTTTTAGCTTGTAGCTAATCAAAAATTGCTAAACTTCCATATTTTTTTCATATCTCTAGCTCATATTTAAAATTTTTGTAAAAATAATATTTTTATCCTGAGCAATATTTGCTAATTACTATAGCAATCCTAAATAAAATATGAACATACATTTCTGATTTTCCTACCCCTGTGTCCTCTGTGTTCTCTGTGGTTCGTTTCCAAAACCAGTTCATAACTCAAATAGGATTACTATATGTGTTGATACAATGTAATTCATATTAATTTTATAATTTTAAGATAGTTAATCAATAACAATTAATAACTCATATTTTTGTTGAGGATGAACTGTTTAACTAATTTAAGTAAGGATTGAGTATTCCCCTCTAATAATTTGGTGATGCTTATTGACGGAGATAAATAACGTCTCCTTGTCATTTACTGACCTTAATTAATTCCCACAATTATTATTGTTCTAATGTGGCGTGGGAATAACAATTTTTAGGACAAATCCGAGAACAAGCTTCACAACCAATACAGTTTCCTCCATTGGTGACTGCTACTACTTTGCGTTCTATTTCTTCGTCATCTTCATCTTCCACAAATTCACCTTCTTCATTCAATGCCATCAAACCTAAAACATTGTAACCACAAACTTTAATACATCTGCCACAACCAATACATTTATCCTTGTCAATTTCTGTAGCAAATTTAGGTGTCCAAGTACCGCCGCCAAAAGTTACGCCTGTCAATGTTGCCATGAATCTATCCTCAGCAATTTCGCTTATAAGTCAGTTGGTGATTTACTCTTAATGTTAGCCTAATATTTTGAGATTTTGATGATAAATATTAACTTTTTTATCAAGCTTTTCTGACTTGATAAATAGTCTCAATTGAGATAGTAAAAAATAACTAAATAAATGTGATTTATTATTAATGAATTTAATCACATATACTAATTAGCAAGAGTTTCAGGCAAGATAATAATCTTGATCAATAAATTTAGATGTTGATAATTTCTGGCAAAAAATCCCCAGGTTAAATGATATATCATGCCAAAAAATAAGTATAAATCGTATTCATGAACACTAAACAATCTTGATTTAAGATTATGCAAATATCTATACAAACTCTATGATTATCTAAGTTATATTTATCATATCCTGCATTTATACTCAAAGGTAAATCGTGAACAAAAAATGATTTATGGATCCTGTTCGTGATTTTTTTAATATTGAATATTCCCTGATTGCTATTTTGATAAATTACTGTATTTAAAAACAATTTTAAATTATTAAGGTGTTCCTGAAAAACAGTTTATGTAATGATTTCCTGTCATCGCAGAACATAAATATTAAGAAAATTCCCCACGCTCATTGTGAACAAACTTCGCGAAATCTTTATGAAATGTATAGTTAATGAAGAAGCTATAAAGCCTTAATTTCAAAGTTCTAAATTACGTGAACAGTCATAACTGAAAACTAATAACTGTTCACCTAGAAGTAAGGCGAGAAGAACTTTTCTTGTCATGGAGATTATTTGGTAGCAAGTTATGAATCAAGAGGAGGCATCACGGGGAGACTTACACCAAACATCTCAGCAATTAGACTAGGAAACAGTCCCATGCCTTATACAATTCCTACGAAAATTTGTGCTGGATGTGATAAATGCCGCCCCCAATGTCCTACGGGTGCAATCAAAAAAGAAAATGATGAATATTGGATTGATCCCTGTCTTTGTAACAATTGTGAGGGTTATTATCCAGAACCACAATGTGTCATTGCTTGTCCAACAAATTCCCCTAAACCTTGGCAAGCAAAAAGAGGTAGATCCAAATTAGAAGTACGAGAACCTACCAGTGCTTATTTATTTTCTAATGGCAAGAATAACCCCTTTGCTTCGGCAATAGTTATTTGGGAAGCTTGCAATCTACTTGCACAACGTAAATCACTACATTGGGAACAAGATGGAGAAGGCAATTTACACTACAGCCGAAAAGTTAATCAAGGTCGCGGTGCAATTTCTTTTCATATCCAAGATCCATTTCAAGATAGTAATTTGGCTCAAAGTTTACAAGCGGTTGAAAATCTCGACATTCGCGCCGCTTGTATTCATTTGATTTTTGCTGCTCATGCTACTGCGGTAGATCAACCTTGGGAAGAAGAATTTACTGTTGATGAGCGCCAAATTGAAAAATACTTGGGGTTAGAAAAACGTAAAGACCTCAACAAAACCGCCAAGATATGTTTGATCAAAAACATTGTTCAGCAAGCTTGCTCACTCTTAGTTTCTATTGACTGGCCGCAACGGGGTAAAGTTCCTAGTTTTTCTATTCAAGATTGTCCTTTGTGGCATTTGACAGATGTTAAACATCATTTTCAAGAAGATAAGCAAGGGTGTAAATATTTGATTGGATTGACATTAAAGGTCAAAGCTGGCATTTGGGCGCGGCATTTTTTAAATAGACAAGGCTCAAAAGAACGAACTGGTTTCTATCAATATGGTAGTCTACCCAAAACGCTGTTAACTACAGTGATGAGTCTTTGGCAACAACATGAAGGCGCAGTCAGATTAATGTTATGGTTACTTTTTAAAACCAAAATGGGTAGAGAACAACGCATCACTGTTCCTACTTTACTGCGTGTTGCTTACGGTGAGGAAAAAGTTACTTTAGCTGCTAGACAACGAGATGAGCGCAAACGACTTTTACGAACTTTTGAAAATGATTTGGAAGTTCTTAATCATTATGGAATTAAAGCCAGTTTTGATCCTGTTACCTATCCCCCAGAAATTCAACCTTTATGGGCAAAGTTAGTAGATATTCCTGAAGATCCAGATGAGGCTTTGGAATTTTGGATTAATGATGGTGGTGGTGATCATCGCTTAACTGATAGTGGTCCTCGCGGTAAGTGGAATTTGCTGATGAATGCCAGAATTGCTGCTTTTGAATTACCGCCAGAATGGGAACAGTTAAGTTCAGAAACTAGGAAAAAAAAGCGGCGTAATGTCAGCAATAAAAGGGTGATTAAAACAACGAATAATTTATTAGCTGAACAGGTTTTAGAAGCCCGCAAAAGTATCAATCTTTCCCAAAGGGAGTTAGCGAAGTTGATAGGTAAAAGTCAAAGTTGGATTCGAGATGTGGAAAATGGTCGTCTGAAACCTAAGCCGGATGATCAAATTTTGTTGCGGAGGATTTTAAATATTTTGTAGTTTAGTATTTTGGTGCGTTATTATTAATGCACCTTACAAGTATCTCACGCAAAGGCGCAAAGTTTTAAGGTTAGGGATAAAAGATAGATTTAAGTTATAGTTAAAAGGTAAACACTTATAAATGTCTCATGAATGAAGTTTTTTCCTTTATCTTTTCTTAATAATTAATTGAGAATTATTTCTATTTATTTACGGTATTGCAATACTTTCAGCGATCTGCTATGATTTAGGAGAATTTGTAAAGTGGGTTATAGTGTCTATTTGTAAATGTCGGTTGCTGGTGAATTTAGGAAAGTCTTGATATATAAGCGTTTAAGAAATAGCAACTCTCAGAATTTCACTCACATTAATAATTCTCTCCTCGTTTGGTGAAACTATTTTTGGGAAATCTTGATTATGTTATTTGCTGGTTGGATTTTAGGCTATTGACAAAATAATATAAATGTGATATGTAAATGGGGTAGGCGATCGCAAATATCTTGGATTTGTCTTTTTTCCTCTGTCGTTAAATCAAATACATTTTGAGGTTTCACGCAAAGGCGCAAAGGTGCTAAGGAGCAAAGTTAGATGATGGATGATGATTGATAGTTCATGATCAGTAGTTCGTTAATTGTCTTGCGGTTTAAATAATCTCGATTAATTAGGCGTGATGCTTTGACTCTTTCTATTCGATAACCAGCATAAGCTGTTTCAAAGAAGTCATCTTCGATATCTTCATTTTTAGGGTCTGAATTACTCAGCATTAAGAAAGCACCTTGATTACTTGCATTTTTAAAAAAATCTCGGAGTCTGATTTGTTCATCATCATTAAATATCTGTTGTGAATAAGCGGTAAAGTTGGATGTTTTATTTAAGGGACGATAGGGAGGATCAAGATAAATAAAAGTTTGACTATCTATCAAATTTTCCCATTTACTAAAGTCTTGGTGCTGAATTTCGACATTTTGTAAAACTAAGGATACGGCTTTTAAATTTTGGCGATCGCATATTTTCGGGTTTTTATATTTTCCCACAGGAACATTAAATTTACCTTGGGAGTTTACCCGAAACAAACCATTAAAACAGGTTTTGTTTAAAAAGATCATTTGTGCTGTTCTTTCTATCCACCCAGAGTTATAATCCTGATAGTTGATATCGTTTCTGTGGAAATTAAACTGATTTCTAATTTGATAAAAGTATTCTTTTCTCTGAATTTCATCTAGAGATAAATATTGTTTTTCGGTATCCGTCAACATGGCAATTAATTCATCTACATAATTTTGAATTGTTTTATATGCAATGACTAATTCTATATTGATATCGGAAATACAAAATTCTTGAACTTGATAGTTATTAGCGATGTGAAAAAAAACTGCACCCCCACCCATAAAAGGTTCTATATATTTTTTGATTTTACCGTTAACCAATTGCTGGGGTAGGAATTGACTAATTTGTTCAAGTAGTTGAGTTTTACCACCAGCCCATTTTAAAAAAGGTTTTGGAACTATTGAAGAATTTGAGGCTGTTTTGAGCGTAGAAATCATTAACTTGAAGTATATAAATAAAAAACTGAAAATTGTTAAATTTAGTTTGTTTTTGTTGAAAGAATCAACCAAGCAATTTGAGGAATGCTAAAAAGCAAAAAGAGGAAATCGTAAAATGTAGGGGGTTTAGTATTGATAAACCCTGACTACTTTAACAACATCCTCTGATGTTATCACCGATTTTTCTATTGACAGTTTACAAAAATCTAGTCACTAAACTACTGACTAAATCAGATAATTCCAGATCACAAGTATGAAGATAACGAGCTAAAATATCTCTCACTGCCGATGGTGTTTCCTCTTCTCTGGAAATTCGCAAACATTCTTCCAAATCCACAGCTAATTCAAATAGTGGTTGATCTCCTAAACGATATCTGATTTTGACAGCAACATCATCATTACTAATCAGAAATTCTTTAATAGAATCTAATAGAGAATTACCTAATATTTCATCATTTCCCCAAGTTTCTAACCAATCTCCGTCCGCATCTTCAACATAAAGATGAACATAATTTACCCCACATTCTAGCCAGTCTTGCTGCATTTTACGGGCTGCTGCTAAAAGTTCAGCAAATTCATCAACTTGAGTAATGCTGTTCATTTCTGTTTGGTTAAGCATAAATGCTGTAGTGAGCAGATAACTATGTGAGCAAGGATTGTGATTTTCAATTTCCAAAATTTGTGGTTAGGAAAAGTTGACATACTTTCCTTCGGAAAGATGGTCACTGTTATACAGCACCACATTAACTAATTGGTGGATAAAACCTATCTCACCGGGATTGTAACTGAGGAACAATCCTCTTTCTATCTCCCACATCTGTAGTGCATTTTGCCACTTCTCATATTTTTTGCCATGTAATTCTTCGCTGACGCTGGTAACTTGAATACAAAGTGGTTTGTGTTGATGATTACTAACAATTAAATCTGTTGCCATTGAAAGGTCGGCAATATAACGCTGCCAAAATGTACCTTCTCGACGCACAATAGTTTGAGCTAATGATTTAATAATATCATCATCTAACTGATTAAATTCTCCTGCCATCATTTTTTTCTTCCAAATATAAAATTTGGCATCTGTGGAGTTTATCCACTTGGGAAATAAGTATCCATACCAATACCTTTCATTTGCGGTCATTTGATCAAATTTGGCTTGACGTGCTGCTGCTGTTGGTAATGATTGAATAATTAACCAAATTGTTGAATCTGTAATTATTTCTAGAAGAAAGGCAAGGACAAGTGGTTTAGCAGTAAGAGAACCAGGGCGAGTATATTTCAACCAACGATTGATTTCGTTTAATCTTTTTGCTAATTGAGGGTCTATCATCGAAGCTTTTTCGATGAGTGATTTTAGTTTATCCTTGATCTCTTTTGCTTGCAAACTAAGCCCTACTTTTCAGTAAATAAAAGTGTTGTTTTTAATTTATACTTCGTAAGATAAGTATCTGATTCATGTTTCGGTGTGAGAATTTGATGGAGAAAAGAGATTTCATTGACAATTGCTTGAAAATGTTGTAATGCCTTGAATTCAACTATTTAAAAAATTAAGTTCTACCCATTTAGCTGGCGTGAAGTATCCTGCTTTTGGGTGATACACAACTATTTTACCCTTTAATCAGCTACAAGAGATACAAATTTTCATTTTCTCAATGACACTTAATATTTCCTTTAGGTTTATACGGTAACTGTCAGCTATCAGCGGATAGCGTTCAGCTTTTAAATGCTGACCATAAAAGGCTTTGGGATGGAAATTTGTAACTGATCGGACTAAGCTTAATGAAAATCTACCCACGGACGACCATAAGTTTGTTAACAATAGTTTTTAGTAACAATTTCGTCTAGCTCACTATGTCTCAACCGACTATAGAATCCATCTTACAGGAAAAACGTCTTTTTCCTCCGGCTAGTGATTTTTCGCAACAGGCTAATATTAAAAGTTTGGCAGAGTATCAGCGTCTTTATGAGGCAGCAAAAACTGATCCTCAAAAGTTTTGGGCAGATTTGGCAGAAAAAGAGTTAAGTTGGTTTAAAAAATGGGATACTGTCCTAGATTGGCAACCCCCTTTTGCCAAGTGGTTTGTCAATGGCCAGATCAATATTTCTTACAACTGTCTGGACAGACATCTGCATACTTGGCGAAAAAATAAAGCGGCTTTAATTTGGGAAGGTGAACCCGGAGATTCTCGGACTCTCACTTATGCTCAATTGCATCGGGAAGTTTGTCAGTTTGCTAATGTTCTCAAACAGTTGGGTGTCAAAAAAGGCGATCGCGTGGGAATCTATATGCCCATGATTCCCGAAGCTGCCATTGCCATGTTAGCTTGTGCCAGAATAGGCGCACCACATAGCGTTGTCTTTGGTGGATTTAGTGCTGAAGCTTTACGCGATCGCCTCAATGATGCCGAAGCGAAAGTAGTCGTCACTGCCGATGGTGGTTGGCGCAAAGATGCCATCGTCCCCCTGAAAGAACAGGTAGATAAAGCCTTAGCTGATGGTGCTGTAACCAGCGTCACAGATGTGCTAGTGGTACAACGCACAGGTCAAAAAACCCAGATGGCCGCAGGACGAGACCACTGGTGGCATGATTTACAAAAAGGTGTGTCCGCTGACTGTCCCGCTGAACCCATGGACAGCGAAGATATGCTCTTTGTCCTCTATACCTCCGGTAGTACCGGTAAACCCAAGGGAGTAGTACACACCACAGGAGGTTATAACCTATACAGCCATATCACCACCAAATGGATATTTGATCTGCAAGATACGGATGTATATTGGTGTACTGCTGATGTAGGTTGGATTACTGGACATAGCTATATAGTTTATGGACCCCTTTCCAACGGTGCAACCACTGTGATGTATGAAGGTGCGCCTCGTGCATCTAACCCTGGTTGTACTTGGGACATAGTTGAAAAATACGGTGTAACGATTTTTTATACTGCACCTACAGCTATCCGCGCCTTTATTAAAATGGGTGAACACCATCCTAAAACCCGTAACCTTTCATCTTTGCGGTTACTAGGTACTGTCGGTGAACCTATCAACCCTGAAGCTTGGATCTGGTATCACAAAATTATTGGTGGTGAACGTTGCCCCATTGTTGATACTTGGTGGCAAACGGAAACAGGTGGGATTATGATTACACCTTTACCCGGTGCGATCGCCACTAAACCCGGTTCAGCCACTTTACCTTTCCCCGGTATTATTGCAGACATAGTTGATTTAGATGGTAATTCTGTCCCGGAAAATGAAGGTGGTTATTTAGCAGTACGTCATCCTTGGCCGGGAATGATGCGGACTGTGTACGGTGATCCTGATCGTTTTCGTCGGACTTATTGGGAACATATTCCCCCGAAAGATGGTAAATATACGTATTTTGCTGGGGATGGTGCAAGGAAGGATGAAGATGGTTATTTCTGGGTGATGGGACGTGTTGATGATGTGCTAAATGTCTCTGGACACCGCCTGGGAACTATGGAAGTGGAATCTGCCCTAGTTTCTCATCCGGCGGTTGCTGAGGCTGCTGTGGTGGGTAAACCCGATGAGTTAAAAGGTGAAGAAATTGTAGCTTTTGTGACTTTGGATGGAAATTATCAACCTAGTGAGGAGTTGATCAAGGATCTGAAAAAGCACGTTGTTAGTGAAATTGGGGCGATCGCACGTCCTGGTGAAATCAGGTTTAGTGATGCTTTGCCGAAAACACGGTCTGGTAAGATTATGCGGCGGTTATTACGGAATTTGGCTGCTGGTCAGGAGGTGTCTGGTGATACTTCGACTTTGGAGGATCGGAGTGTTTTGGATAAGTTGCGGGAGGGTGCTTAGTTTAGGATAAGCTCACGCAAAGACGCAAAGGCGCAAAGGGTTTTTTGTGTCTTTGCGTATGGTAAAGTTAAGTTAAAAAATGGTGTGATAATGTTGATTTTTATGCTTAACTAAACCTTATTACACCATTATTAATGATAAGCAGCAAGGAGAAGGGTGGATGCAAGTAAGACAAGAAATTTTTGATACCTACTGGCGATTTGCTGCTATGCGTCAGGAAGTGTTTTTTAACAAACTTAAAAATGTACCCCCACCTTGGACGAGTGATGCTATTCTTAATACTTATAAATTTTGCAATGCTTATCGCGTAAGTGATCGTGTTTCTCAATATCTGATTAAGAATGTCATTTATGATGATAATAGAAGTCAAAATGAAGAAGAAGTTTTATTCAGAATTTTACTATTTAAAATTTTTAATAAAATAGAAACTTGGGAATATTTAGAAAACAAAATAGAAGATTATATTACACTCTCTAATTTTGATTTAGACGTATATTCAAATATCTTACAAGAAGCTATGGATTTGGGATATGTGATTTATACAAGTGCTTATATGTCCTGTGCTAGTAAAGAATTTGGTTATGATAAAAAACACCAAAATCATTTGGCATTAATTGATAAAATGCTTGTAAAAGATAGGGTGATTAATCCCATAGTCAAAGCTAAAAGTTTAGAAGAAGTTTTTAATATTATTGAATCATATCCACTCTTAGGTAAGTTTATGGCTTACCAGTTAGCGACAGATATTAATTATAGTGAAGTCATAAATTTTGATGAAAACAGTTTTACTATAGCAGGGCCAGGAGCAGAACGGGGGATTAATAAATGTTTTATTGATACCGAGGGAAAAGGTTATGCTGATGTCATTCACTGGATGACAGAAAATCAAGAAAATGAATTTCAACGTTTGGGTTTAAATTTTCAATCTCTCTGGGGTCGTCCGTTACAAGCTATAGACTGTCAAAATCTTTTCTGTGAAACTGACAAGTATTGTAGAGCAGCATTTCCTGATTTAAAAAGTAATCGTAAAAAGATAAAAGCTAAGTTTACTCCTACTCCTCAACCAATTGATTATTTTTATCCTCCTAAATGGGGTATCAATAATCAGGTTCAAGAAACTTTAGCCCAGAGATTACCACCATTAGAAATTTTTGATGTACAAGATAATTGTCAACAGTTATCTTTAGAATTAGATACTTTTGTCAACACTACATCTAAGATATCGGATAATTTATCAAAATTGCATAAAAAATCTCAGCAGAATACTCAGAAGCAAAAATCAAAAGCTGTGCAAAATGCAGATACAGAAAAATCTCAACAGTTGTGTCTGTTTTGATATCTTATACTATTTATAAATCAACAGTAATTCAAAGGAAAGTATGGTGGAATGGAAAAGTATGCCAAGATTGATGGAAATTATCGCTACTTACTAGGACGTAAATGGGATGTAAATTTGCAGCAAGTTACTTTTGTAATGCTGAACCCAAGTACCGCTGACCACGAAAAAGATGATCAAACACTTCGTAAATGTATTAACTTTGCTAAATCTTGGGGTTATGGTTCTCTTGAAGTAGTTAATCTATTCGCGTATCGTGCTACAAAACCTAATAAACTTAAGTCTAAAGATATTGAACCCGTTGGTTCAAAAAATAACCAATATATTCTGTCAGCGATAGAACGCGCTGAAAAAATTATTTTGGGGTGGGGAGCATGGCTTGATGATGTGAGTATTAGCAAGTACCCCATAATTAAACATCGTGACAAAGAAGTTTTAACATTAATTAATGATAAAAAACCTCTTTACTGCCTAAGAATAACAAAAAATGGATATCCAAACCATCCAGTGTATCTCCCAAAAAATATAAACCCAATTATTTTTCCGACAAGAGAATAGCTATATTTGAAATTATAATAGTTATCCTTTTTCAGTGTCATCAAGTTTTTATTTTGCATTTATAAAAATCAACAACAACTTTGAAATTTAAGGAATAACATTATGAATTTTGCAGAATATCAGAAACAAGCACTAAACACAGATCAAATACCTACTGTTGAAGGTACTGAATTAATCATACCCTTACTAGGTTTAGTAGGTGAAGTTGGTTCATTGATGACCGAATATAAAAAACATCTAAGAGATGGTGATGCACACAAATTATTTGAAGAAGGAATTGCGGAAGAATTAGGAGATATGCTTTGGTATATTGCCAATATAGCCACTAAATCTAACCTAAATTTAGAAGAAATAGCCGAAAATAATCTGAGCAAGTGTAATGACCGTTGGGGATGGAGAAATTCATCACCAATAGATGAGAAAAATACCATTTACATCTTTGATAATGACTTCCCGGAAAATGAAAGTTTACCACGGAAATTTGCAGTAGAAATTACAGAAGTTAGCAAAGATAATTCCGTGAAGATGAAAGCATTTATTAACCAAGAACAGATAGGAAGTGACCTAACTGATAATTCTTATCAAAGTGATGGCTACCGCTTTCATGATATTTTTCATTTTGCTTATGCTGCTGTTTTAGGTTGGTCTGTAGTTACTAGAAGTATTCTTAAACGTAAGCGTAAAAGTAATCCTCTTATTGACGAAGTTGAAGATGGAGGTCGTGCAGTAGCTATTGAAGAAGGGATAGCAGCACTTGTATTTAGCTATGCTAAAGATCACGGTTTTTTAAAAGGTGTTTCAACATTAGATTATCAACTATTGAAAACTATCAAAAATATGACATCTCATTTAGAAGTTTCTCGTTGTTCGTTAGGAGATTGGGAAAAGGCGATTTTAATGGGTTATGATGTTTGGAGACAAGTAGAGAAAAACAGAGGAGGAACAGTAATTGTTGATCTTGATAGACGTTCAATAACTTATCAAATAGGAGTCAGTTAGATTAAATAAAAAAGTCTAATCAACATTTGGTTTTTCTAGTAAACAAACATTTAATTAAAAAAATAATACAAGGAAAAAATGAGTTTTTGGTCATCACAAACCTTGCGTTCTCGTCTTCCTAATTTAATTGAACCATTTAATGAAAATCAAATTGAGTCTGCATCATACCAATTGTGTTTAGGAGAAGAAGTTTATATTTCACCCCTTCCTGATACACCTTTAAAAGAACGGAAAAAAGTTTTCCTTAGTGAAAAAGAAACTGTTTGCATACCGCCAGGACAATTTGCATTCCTAATAACTTCTGAAATAATTAAAGTTCCAAAAAATTCACTTGCATTTATTTCAATAAAATTTAAATTTAAATCACATGGACTGATTAATGTTTCAGGTTTTCATGTAGATCCTGGTTATTGTGGTAAACTAATTTTTGCTGTTTATAATGCTGGGCCTCTTCACCTTCATGTAGCAAGAGGTGAGAGGATTTTCACTATATGGTATGCTGATTTAGATCAAGAAGATGAAAAATCGAGAAATAAAAATGACTATGATTCAATTCCCACTGATTTAATGAATAGTCCTGATTTAGTTTCTTCTCTTCCTTATTTAAAAACACGTTTGGATGAACTAGAGAAAAAAGTAGAGAATTATTCTATTAAACAGGCTATCACATTTACTATTGCTATTTCGCTTTTACTTGTTTTTGCAAAGCCAATAGCAGAGATATTTATACAGCCATTACTCAATACGATTAAATCTTCTCTTAGCATCTATTAATTCAAATAGTCAGATCAATAATATCAATCAAATACTTATATCAATTACCAAAATAGAAAGAGAACAAGCCGATGAATCCAGATACACAGAATCCAGATACACAAATTAAATAAATCAACAACCTGCAATTGAGGATATAAATATCATGACTCTTGCACAAGAAACACGCTACTACTCACCTGAAGAATACCTAGAATTTGAAGTAAATAATGAACATTTTGCGTCTTGTCAAGTCTTAAAATGTAAAATTTCTCAAGATCATCTTTTTCATAAATTCTTTGTGAATCTGTTTTTTGAGATTTAAATTGAGCAATTGCTCATATTACTTTATGTAACAGTTTTTATTTTTCCCCCCGCAAAATGGTTTTCTGTGTCATTATGGGAGATAGGAATTTCGGTTAACAGCATTTGTTTTTAGTTTTGACAAGTTTTTTGTTTTTGGCATTTACAAACTTTTCTCCGAAACCTCTACACATTTATATTTTCGGAGACAATTTATGTCAGTTTATGTAGGCAATCTTTCTTACGAAGTTACAGAAGATACTCTTAATGCCGTGTTTGCAGAATATGGTTCTGTTAAACGGGTTCAACTACCTACAGATCGTGAAACAGGTCGTTTACGCGGCTTTGGTTTTGTGGAAATGGGTACAGATGCGGAAGAAACATCTGCTATTGAAGCACTTGATGGTGCAGAGTGGATGGGAAGAGATTTGAAAGTAAATAAGGCTAAACCCAGAGAAGATAGAGGTTCTGCTGGACGTAACCGTTATTAAGTTTAACAGGTTCAGTGATTTGAACTAATCTGTTAGTTCAACAAATTAATTTGATGTAGTCGAGGCTTGAGTATTTCTACTTGAGCCTTTTTCACTGCCTAAAATAGGACTTGGTGAATAAATGTGAAAACATTACAGGGAAAGGATTTGAGCCGTCTTAAGGTAAAAAAAGTGCAAGCTTTTACGAGGTGGAAACTTAAAAACCTTGCATTTAATTCCTACTCCAAGGAAAAATCGTTCCCATCTAACTCTTGAAACTGTCACCTGTCACCTTCCCTAAATATGAAATTTATTTTGCACGACTACTTATTAATTACAGTAAATTTGGAGCTAACCAAACTGCATAACCAATCATACCAAATAATATAGTAATCAAGACTGTCAGTACATAGCAGATACACATTAACAGCCCATCAGATTCAATACTAGCAACAGCAAAAAGTAAAATACCTACTGTGGGGATAGGGTTAGTAAAAGGAACAGGTGAAATAAGTAATATAGTCAACCAAGAGATACATAGCCCATTAAATCGCCAAGCAAGACCATTAGAAGCTATCTTAGTCAAACGGGGACGAGCAATTTTTTCCAATAACTTAGTGACTCGACGGAGATTTTTGAGGATAATTTCAGCAAAACTACGTGGAAATTTATAGGTAGCAATTTTTCTAGGTAGCCAAGGCGATCGCCTACCTAAAAGCATTTGTAAAGATAGCAACAAACAAGCAAAACCAAAAGGTCCAGTTAAACCTGGTGGCATGGGAAACAAAAACGGTAAAACTAATAATGCAATTACCAAGCTAAAACCCCGTTCTGAAGTTTCCGCCAAAATATCACCCAAAGTCAGTGGTTTCTCGGTTAAACGTTGCAGTAAAGATTTGATATCTTGGGAAAATCTCAAGTGCATTGTTTTAGGAGTTATGGGACTTAGCATCTTGCATACTGATTACAGTAGTGGCACAAAAACACCTATACCCTTGGGCATGAGACTAAATACAGCCGGAGTGTAAGTTGTAATTTCTCCATCTGTATTAATAGGATAAGGTTTACGAGTATAAATCTGGATTTCCCTTCCTTGAATAGCCCGTACACCACGCCAGTGTATATGTTTACCTTGGCGTATAGCTGGCAGCAAAGGAATCATTTGCCACCAATGGTGAACTTCTAAACTATAAAGATCCAGCCTTTGATCATCTATTCTAGCATCATGGAAAACAGCCATACCACCACCATAATACCGGCCATTACCCACAGCGATTTGCACGGTTTTGACATGAAATGATTGCCCAGGTGTACGAATTTCTGCTTGAAAAGGGCGAGATTTCCAAATTACTTGAAATGCAGCAGCAGCATAGGCAAAGACTCCCCAACGGCGTTTTACTTCCTTGGTTAATTTTTGAGTAATATTTACACTTAATCCCAGACTAGCAACATTAAAAAAATACTTACCATTCACACAACCTAAATCAATCCGCCGTAACTGTCCAGCAGCGATAATTTGACAAGCTTCTGGTAAAGAATTAGGAATTCCCAAGGTTCTAGCTAAATCATTAGCAGTTCCCAAAGGCAAAATACCCAGAGGTAATTGAGTTTCAACAATAGCATCTACGGCAGCATTAAGAGTGCCATCACCACCACCGACAATTACTAAATCAATTTGCTGTTGATAGTGTCGGATGACATCTCCCAATTGTTGGGGATTTTCTGTAGATGCTTGAATTACATGAAATCCAAGTGTGTTTAGACAATCAACTGCTGTAGATAAAAATTTTTGTCCTTTACGAGCATGGGGATTGACTAACAACAGTGCTTTAGGACTTATGGGTAATATCCTTTCTAGCTTAGATAAATAATTTTTCACGTCATCTAACCTTGCGTGAATTTTACACTTAACGCTGTTGGAAAATATGTAACGACATTGATAAATGAATGGTCATCATTGAGTAAATCATATCTATGGTTACGATAACTTTTATTTATTGTTACTGTACCAACAAAATCAAGATTATTGATAGTATGAACTCCTACCCGTCACCTCCACTCACCCTGTACAGTAAAAGCAGCCCAAAAATCAGCTTTAGAAAACTTCTCATCTTGCCACATCTCAATCTGCGCTTCTCGCAACGCTGTAGCCGGTTTTAAGCCCCCTTTACGTCAACCAATATAAACGATTAAATAATGTTTAATTTTCAAAACTTAGCTTGTTTAAGTATATTTATTTTAACTATCTCTGGTTGTACAAATAATCCTGATAACTCTAATCCTTCAACAACGTTTTCACCAAGTCTATCTGCTACAGAAACTTCAGAAAAACAGAATCAAAACCAAACTGCTAAATCTAATCTTGCCTTATCTAACGATGGTATCATGACCGTGAATGCCCAGACTGGCTCAACTAGAAATTTTACATTTGATTCTGATTTGGCAATTACTAAAAATGTGGTGACAGCTATTTTAGGTCAACCCAAAGAAACCTCTGAAAATGCCGAATGTCCAGCAGGTAAATTAACTACCATCACCTGGCCTAATGGTTTTGCCATCAATGCTGCTGAAAATAAATTTGTAGGTTGGAGTGTTCGTCCTCAAACCGAAAGTGCCAAACTAACTACAATGAGTAATATTGGCATTGGTTCAACTGTCAAAGATTTACAGGCAGCTTACAACATTAAAGTCTTTGATAGCTCTTTAGGAGTAGAGTTTAATGTCGGACAGATGTCTGGACTTCTCTCTAAAAATGCACCTGATGGTGTGATTACTGAACTGTGGGGGGGAACTAATTGTATTTTTCGATAATTGAAACATAAAAATTCCCCGACTTTTTAAAATGGACTTTTTTAAAATGCCGAGGAAACTTTTATTTATAGGACTTACGCAAAAAATTTCTCAAACTCTTATTTCTCTGTGTCCTCTGCGTCCTCTGCGGTTTATTCTTCAGTGACTTGTGCGTAAGTCCTAATTTATCTGAAATTACTAAACAGTTGCACTTATATCTTGAGGAAAATTATTAACTATTTGTACTGCTTGCTCAAGAGCTTCCTTCCGGTCTACCATTAAATGATGAGGAGGTAACAAACTCAAAACACCCAGATTTTCTAACCGTTTTTTAATCTTACCAGTTGCACCCACAATGATCACTTGACGACCTACTTCACAAGCTTCTCTAATTGCACTCTCAATAGTTAAGGAAGCTGTCACACCCATCATTGGTACATCACTCAAATCAAGAACGACGACATCACAATCTTTAATGGCGTTATGTTCACGAGAAATCGCCTTAGATACACCAAATATCATTGCACCACTCAAGTAAAATAGTAATATCCGGCCATTACCTTCATCCAATAAACTCTTTTCCGCTGGAGTTAAATCAATGTCATCATCTGCATCACTAATAGCTTTAACTGTCTGAGACTGCATATTAGAAAGACGTTCAATTGTCAGGATGTTAGCAATAAATACACCCACACCTACAGCCACAATTAAGTCAACAAACACAGTCAAGAGCAAAACACCATACATGATGAGTGAACCCTTGAGAGATACTTTATGAGAGCGCTTTAAGAAACTCCAGTCCAGAATATCAATACCTACTTTCAGGGCAATACCAGCTAATACAGCCATGGGAATGCTTTCAGTTACACCAGCAGCACCCAAAACTAGAACCAATAAAATCAACGCACGGGTAAGACCAGATACCGCAGTCCGCGCCCCAGTTTGGATATTAACCACAGTTCCCATTGTTGCCCCAGCACCAGGCAAACCACCACACAAACCAGATACGATGTTAGCAATACCTTGACCAATTAATTCTTTATCAGATTTATGTTCAGTGCGGGTTAAACTATCAGCAACTACCGCAGTTAATAGGGTATCAATACATCCCAACATTGCCAACATCACCGCATCAACTAACATCAGAGTCATGTCTGATAATGAGAAAGTTGGCAGTTGAATTTTGGGTAAACCAGTTTTAATCTCACCAATACGTTGGATATCAGCATCACCGAAAAATATGACAGAAACTATAGTCACTCCTACTAATGCAATTAATTGAGGAGGAACAAAACGCTTAATCTGTGATGGCGTTAAATAAATAATTGCCACCGTCATTACACCCAAAATTAAAGCATTCGGGTTGATATTTTCTAATAAGTTAGGCAGGTTTTTTACTACTCCCAATACCCCACCTTTAGGGCTAGACTGTCCCAAGAAAGGCGCAATTTGCAGGAATATTAAAATCACCCCAATTCCTGACATAAAGCCAGAAATTACACTATAGGGCATGAGGGTAATATATTTACCAAGCTTAAAGACACCAAAGATTATCTGAAATACCCCTGCTAACATGACTACAGTAAAAGCCATAGCCATACCGGTTTCTGGGTGACTTACATTCAGGGAAGCAATAATACCAGTAATGACCACTGTCATCGGACCAGTAGGTTCAGAAATTAGGGTTGGTGTACCACCAAATAAAGCAGCAAAAAAGCCGACGCAGACAGCACCATACAGACCAGCAACAGGCCCAGCACCGGAAGCAACACCGAAAGCTAAAGCCAGTGGTAAAGAAATAATGGCAGCGGTAACACCACCGAAGATGTCACCGCGTAAATTGCGGAAATGAATAGTATTAGTTATTTGCATTAGTGGATGCTCAATGACAACAAAATTGTACGGTTTAGACAAGTTTTTTCTGTCTAATTAAATTCACAATTTTAGCCATAGAAAAACATCTACACTCATCTAGTAGAAACTCAAATAGTGAGGAAAAATGTAATTATGTTATATTTTATTTACAGTGATAATTTTTGGGTGGCTTTTATAATTCCCATTTTCTGAAATATGGGGAATTTCTAAGCTACCTTTTCACTCACCTTAAAGAACTGAGTTCTATCTGAATTGATAGTGTGTATGTTTGCTAAAATTGGCATAAAACTTGCAACTGACTAGATATATTTTAGATATCTATGAGATTTAGCAAAATGATTTTTTAAAGAAATTTGATTTTATCATTTTTGGGCATTTGCATTTTGGTCAGTTGAATATTAAGTGTTATGTCGGGTGAAACTAGGTAAAAATATTCTTGGGTTACGGAGAAACCCTGTTACTTGGTTGTGCTTAAATTGTGTGTATTTATGTAAGTTAACGACAACAAAGGCAACAGAGTATATCCTAGTAACAAAAGACCAGAACTTACTCTAGAAGGAATTTCAATAAAAATAGCATACAGCCTTTAGCACTCAAAATACTAATTTCTGAATGTAATATTTAAATACTACTACTATACCAGTATCTGCTTTACCACTCTTCGTGTATTGCCGGATATTTTAAAACTTGTTGAGCCTTCTAGTCTCATTGTCAAGACTGATAATACTAAATACCTAAGCAAAATTAATTTAACATTTTCAAACCAAACAAGAACCTATATAGTTCTTATCTGTACGCTGTTCCCTATCCTAACTATAAAATTTATTTTGTATGACTACTTATGAAAAAGGCAACCTATCAAAGATAGTTATGCTTTAGATGCGGTTGCCTGGATCGAGACAAGCTTAGTTGTCAGTAAGTGACGTGGGCAAATAGGTGTTGAGATTATCTTGAATCATCATCAGTTTCTCCCCTTGGACATCATCTAAATCAACTAACGTTTTGAGTAACGACTACCAAAAAGCGGGGGTCATGCCCCGGATTTTTAGGTCTGCGTCGTTTCGATTCAACAGCCGTCTGGACCGCAGAAAGTGTGCGCGTACAGTACCTCCGCATCACAGATATAAGCAATGCCCGCATAATCGTTGAAAAAGTTCACTGCGATCTTATCCGCAATATTCTGGGCCATATCCCGATTTTCGGTGATCACCTCGAACTTTATATTTGCCTGGGTGTCGGAAACGTTAGGTTGTCCCGAAGAGCGCACGTTGCGACTGCCTTTACCGCCAGTTTCCACCACCGTATAACCAGTCGCTCCGCATTCAGCGATGATATTGGCGATCTTTTTTAGCAGAATCTTTTCCGTGACGATGACGAGCTTTTTGGCTTGCTTGGCCATGTTGGTTACCTCCTTCCCTAGATAGATTGATATTATATATTGAGTTGCTTGGTCTGCCGGGTCAAGGGAACGCTGACAGACTGCGACCAGTCTCGTATCAGCCGCCCATCAGCGCCTGGGCAAGCCCGATGTAGAGAGGTATTCCCAAGGCGATCGCAACTGGCGTACCGACTGCTGTG
Organism: Okeanomitos corallinicola TIOX110; assembly: GCF_038050375.1. Classification (NCBI taxonomy): domain Bacteria; kingdom Bacillati; phylum Cyanobacteriota; class Cyanophyceae; order Nostocales; family Aphanizomenonaceae; genus Okeanomitos; species Okeanomitos corallinicola. Next base: position 4,162,879 of record NZ_CP150886.1, read on the forward strand.
GACGCTCCGATGTACGCAGAGGGATTAGCCGATGGGATACCAGCGCGTAAAGTAGGCGGGCCTGAGATGTCTGAACTGGAGGCAGCAATGATGGCTAGGAGCGCGACACCGCCAGCACTAAAATTAGTAACGTAGTGGGCAATCATGCCGAGACCGAAGGCTATAAACCCATGCAGCAGCGGTGCAAAAAAGGCATATATAGCGTACCACTGGCCTACCTTGCGTAGCTCGCCAATCCTTGACCATGCCTCCATACCCATTACCAGCATCAGTATTGAAAGCAGTCCGCGGAAGAGGGGTTCGTAAAAGCTTTCAAATACACTTTCCGGACGAGTTAGTATGCCTAGAGCGAGGCCGAGCAGCAATGCTGATAGGGCAGATCCCTGGAGGCTTTCCTGCACGATAGGCCATATCTCTACCTTATTTGCGGTACCGCGTTGCTGGCTGAGATACTCCTGTCTGGTGGTGGGATACTCCTGCCCGCTGGGATACTCCCCTGCGGCAACAGGCTGCTTGCTGAGATACTCCTCCTCGCTGAAATACTTGTCGCGTTTTTTGCTGGTATGAATGCTGGCCACGACAATCGCCGTCACGAGTGCTGGGATGTCCATGAAGGGATAGAGTGCGCCAGCCCAGGCTTCGTATTCGATACCTTGCGCTTCCAATACCGTTATGCCAGCTGCGAGGGTAGAGCCACTCACGGCACCGAATAAGCCCGCAGTCGCAATGGCATCCACGGTTTTGACGTTCGGCATTTTAGCCAACGTGTAGCGCCCGATAAACACAATCAGAATCCCCATTACCACGGCAAATAGTGCGGGCAACAGCATCTCTGTCAGATTGGAATTGCGGATTGCAATACCGCCGCTCAGACCAACTTTGATGAGCAGCATGAAGACGATAAACTTATAGATCGCATCTGGAATTTGCAGTTGGCTACCGAAGGCGGCAATGACTATACCACCAATCAGAAAGCCGAGCGTCGGGGACTGCAACTGCGCCCCGAATTTCGTGAAGAAATCAGACAAAAAATCCATAAATACCTCCTTCAACTTCCTCTAACGAGGAATGATTACTGTAATAAATGAGCGTTAAATGAGCATTGAAAAGTTGACGAAAGTAAGGTTCAGCATTTGACCCTGACAACATATTGAAGGTAATGAAGTAATAACTTCATAGATGCTTTAAGCATTTATTCGCACTTAGAGTAACCTTCAGATCATCCCGCAGAGATGCAACACCAATAATTTTGGTCTGCTAAATAAAACACAATTTTTCAGCTAAACTGCCAACTTTTCTTCAACTTTCAACAACGTAGATTTTAAGGATTTAATCATGTTTTTTTAGCAAGAAAAGGCTACGGTAGAAACCGATAATTGCTCTACCTAACTATTAGTTGGAAGTATGAATGTTGGCTAATTACTGCTGATACCAGTCATTTTTTTCATCAGCATTGAGGCTGGAAAAGTGAAAACAAGTTTTTATTAACAGCCTTGATGTTCTTTATGTGACATATATTGTGGTTTTAAATGGGTACTATCAACATCTTTGTTTTACCTATAAAGTAGTGCTTAACTCTGTGTTTAGCTTCAGCCAAATTGGCCGAATAATAATATGTTCTTGGTGCTATCATTAAAATGAATTAATTATGTGAAGTGTAAATTTAAGCTATGCTCAAATTTATGCTATGACCTTTAGGGATCACGCTCATCATCACCGTATGCAATTCAAATCAAAAACCAAAACTTTTTTCAACCGTTTCGTTAAAGATATCATACAGCCTTTTTTCTCAAAAAAGGTCACTCTGAACCAGAAATGTTAAATAAATATTATATACCTCATATAAGCTACAGCTTATGTATCAAGGGAAAATAAGCTTTATTTGTAAATGTATAATTTTACTCTATGACAACTATTATTTAACTATTAGGTAAACAAAGAAAATAAATACTTGACCACTTACGCCTAAATACTAGACACAGTGATATGTCTGCCAGAGTATAGGCGTGTTGCGTGTCAATAATATTGCATCCATCATTTCAAATATTGCGTTTTTTGCCAGACATAAACATTGGTATGCAGCTTGGCGGAACTCCTTTAGTTGTGTAAAAAAAAATCTATACCGATTATATGAGAATTGGTTGTGCTTTTTTATCTTCCTCTATGGGTGTGTCTGTTCTTACAGACATATCTTCATTTTGTTACTATAGTTGTTTAACTTAAGAATGAGACAAAAAGTGATAATTTCTGTAGATAATGATTGTAGGATAACCAAGGCGGTACAAATGTTTAGAAGATTAAATTTCCGTGGTTGTTGTTTAGCTTGATGTCTCAATTTAAAGTTAAATGACTATAGTAGTTTAATTGAAATTAATGTTTATATTTTTACTGTTAAAATTACGTATTTATATTTAACCATGTCTGCTGCTTATGATACTTAGTTTTTACTACATTTTGAAGTACGGAATGTGGGATAAAATATAAGAAGCTCATGATAGCCTATAGTTTGCTGGTCATGAGCTAAAAAATTTATTTATTTAAGAATTGCAAAAGCAAAAACTTTTTCCACATTTGCTAATATCTAAAATTCAGATAGACAAAAATTTTTTACTCCTCTTCTTCTTCCTCCTCTTCTTCTAATTCTTCGAAAACTTCGTCTATCAGTTCTTCTGCACGTTCATCGGAAATTTTTAATGCTTCTTGAAGCTCAAACAAATATTCTTCTTCTGATTCTGGTATGTCTTCATCCATGCCTAATATCAAAATAGCAGAAATGATGTAAGCTGATTCCCGATCTTGCTTTTTAGTTAAGGAGGCGATGGCACTAGGTATTAAAGTCTCTACTTCATTTTCATCTCTGATCGTGTTAACTTTGGTTGTCAATGCGTTAAAGTCCTCCTCTGAGTCTTCCTCAAACGGACTTATACCTTCTAACATTTCTATTAAGGGAAATTCTTCAGTAGGAATAATCCCTTCAGCCTCAGTAGAGGCAGAAAACAACCCCAGGATAGCGATCGCCTCTTTTGGTGTTAGCTTAACTGGAGTTTTGATTTTGCTTTTAACCAACTCGCTTTTAGACATGATCATCCTTTTGATTTAGCTAATTTCTTAGATTTCTAAATCATTGCAGAAAATTACAGAGACGGTTAAATTTTTTCATACATTTTACAAAAAGTGGTATTTTAAATAACTCAGTAAATTAGGTTAACAGAGGAAAATGAACTGGGGTGGAGTACAAGCTCGTCTGGTATCTTTCCCCCTGCTCCCTGCTCCCTTGCCTCTTTTAACCCAACCGACACAAGTTTCTACCTACAACTTATTCCCACACTCAGCACAGAAATTATGGTTAGGTGGGTTTTTTGTGCCACAATGGTTGCAGTAAACTGGCTCGACTGCGGTTGTAGGAACTGGTTTGGGTAAACCAAACATCTGTGCATTACTCTTACCAGGGGCTACCATTGGATAGCAGTTTTCGTTTCTGGTAACGCGGACATCTACAATTACAGGGCCATTATGTGCCAGCATTTCGGCAATTTTATCAGCCAATTCATCCCGGCTGTTAATTATCATGCCTTTAATTCCGTAAGCCTGTGCCAAGAGTTCAATATCTGGCATTCCTACTTCCATGTTAGAGCAGGAATAACGCTCACCATAAAAAGCTTCTTGCCATTGGCGTACCATTCCCTGCCAACCGTTATTTAAAATTACAGTCTTGACATTAATACCATACTGTGATAATGTCCCTAACTCCTGCAAGCACATTTGAAAACTAGCGTCACCGCTAATACAAATTACCTCTTCATCAGGGAAAGCAACTTTTGCACCCATAGCCGCAGGTACACCAAAACCCATTGTGCCTAAACCTGCACTGGAGATCCAGCGTCTGGGGCCATTCTTCAGAAACTGAGCCGCCCACATTTGATGTTGACCAACATCAGTGGTATAAAATGCGTTAGGGGCTTGGTTGCCAACTTCGACTATTACCTCTTGGGGAGAAATGCTGTCAGCGTAATGAGGTACAACTAAAGGATAATCTTGTTTCCAACGGTTAATTAGATTTAACCATTCTTGATTGCGGTTGGGTATAGTGTTACCGTTTGTCTGTTGACATCGCCGTAATAAGTCTTTCAAAACGGTTTTAACATCACCAACAATTGGCACTTCAGGAACTCGGTTTTTACCTACTTCTGCTGGATCAATATCAATGTGAATGACTTTAGCGTGGGAGGCAAATTCATCTAATTTACCTGTTACTCGGTCATCAAATCTCGCACCGACGCAAATTAGTAAATCACAATCTGTGACTGCAAAGTTAGCGTAAGCAGTACCGTGCATTCCCAACATTCCCACAGATAGGGGGTGATGTTCATCAAATGCACCGATCCCCATTAAAGTCGTAGTGACGGGAATATTAAATAATTCTGCCAGTTGTTGAACTTCTACATGGGCATTGGCAGCGATCGCACCCCCACCCACATACAATAAGGGACGGCGACTTTCACGCATTAACTGTATAGCTGCGTTAATTTGTCTGGGGTTGCCCTTTACGGTGGGACGATATCCAGGTAACTTAACTGAACCTGGTTCTACAGGTACATAGTTAAATTCTTCTAAGGCGACATCTTTAGGCACATCTATCAAAACAGGGCCTGGTCTACCTGTACTGGCAATGTGGAATGCCTCGGCCACAATTCGCGCCATATCTTTAGGGTCACGAACTACGTAAGAATGCTTAACAATAGGTAGAGTAATTCCGTAGATATCAGTTTCTTGAAAAGCATCTGTACCAATAGCTGGACGTGGTACTTGTCCTGTGACAACAATCATGGGAATTGAATCCATGTAAGCTGTCGCAATACCTGTAACTAGATTAGTTGCCCCTGGACCGGAAGTACCAAAACAGATACCTACTTTGCCAGTTGCACGGGCATAACCATCCGCAGCATGGGAAGCACCCTGTTCATGTCTAACAAGAATGTGTTCAATAGGTCTTGTTGCTTTTACTTTATATAGATCATCGTATATGGGTAGAATTGCCCCGCCGGGATAGCCGAAAATATACTCGACACCATGACGCAGTAAACTATCCATCAAAGCAAAACCGCCAGAAGCCCGTTTGGGAGTGACATCTGACGCGGTTGAAATAGCAGCAGATTTTTGATTTTCCGATTGTGGGGGACTGATTTGAGAAGGGGAGCGCACGGTTAACCTCAAAATATAACTAAACTTAACCCTTAGATTCTGTATTTCTGTATTTAGAACTTCAGTCTAACATTTTTACCAGCATGGGAAACAGCAACTTGACACCCTTGACCAAAAGAATGGGATACAAGCCCCGTCCTTCTAGGACGGCTTTATGGTAAAATTTAGGTATAGTCGCCATAGGGCATTGGGAGACTCTAAACGGACATGGAGGGACGGTAAGACCACTTGTGGCGCATCCCAGCGAAGTGTCAAGGAATCCTCGCTCCTTTAGGACGAGGAGGTATGTCAATGCTACCCTCATCCTGACCAGCACCGCTGGTAAACCTGATAATTTTTGAGAATCTATTCATGTACCCAGTTCCTTGAGTATTGGTGTTGACCTGTTCTTTTTTAACTCAACATTTTATAATATCTTAAGTTGCTGTTTGGGTCATAATGGGACGGGAAAAACCCGCCCATACATTTAAAAATCTACTCCCCGCTTTAATTCTACTCCTTGATTTGCGTAGTGTTTATGACAGTAAACCTCAGAATGGATACTGGCTAAATCAAAGTATGCAGGTTGATTTTGACAGCGCCCAGTAATAATTACTTCTGTATCTCTAGGTTTACGCAATAAAGCCTGTACAATCGGATCAACGGGTAACAATTCTAAGTCAACGGTGGGGTTAAGTTCATCGAGAATGATGGTTTTATATACACCTGATGCGATGGCAGTTTTGGCAATTTCCCAACCTCTTTCTGCTTCTATATAGTCTAATTCTTGACGAGAATTACGCCAAACAATGGCATCTCTACCACAACGTAAATGATCCACTACTTCAGGATAAGACTGTTGCAAAGCGGCGATCGCTGCATCCTCCGTATATCCACTACCACCCTTTAACCACTGCATAATTAATACACGGGTAGAACCAGGATGATTAATCCCCCTACCTATTGCCTGTAAAGCCTTACCCAAGGCACTGGTAGATTTACCTTTGCCCGCACCAGTATAAATTTCTATACCTTCAATTAACAATTCTGCGGCTGTGGGGTGGTGTTGGGGTTTCATCTCTGAATGTAAATCCGCAATATCTAGTAACTGTTGTGGTGCAGCGCGTCCAGTCGTAATAATTTCCAATTCCTGGGGTTTAGATTTTAAAGTATTGACCACCTCATCCACAGGTAACAAACCCAAATCTAACACCGGGTTAATTTCATCTAAAACCACTACAGAATATAACCCAGAAGCGATCGCCCCCTTAGCCACATCCCAACCCCGTGCAGCTTCCGTTTTGTCAAAGGAAATAATTTCATCAGGGCCAAAAAATTCGGCCCTCCCCGTACGCACCTGATCAATTAAATGGGGAAAACCACGCTGTAAAGCCATAATTGCCCCATCTTCATCATAATCCCGTTCTGGCCCCTTCAAAAACCGCAAAAGTAACACCCGATGATAATTTTCACCAGCGTTAATACCTAGACCAATAGAACGCAAAACCACCCCTAAAGCTGCTTGGGACTTACCTTTCCCAAGACCATCATAGACGTGAATTTGACCAGTCAGCCGTTCTGAACGCACCTGTGCTGTGCGGATACCGATCCCATTTCTTGTCATCTTTGGCAAAGCCGTAACGTCGCAGTTTCTTATCTTACCCAACCTCCTGCCTAAATAGGAGTAAGATTTTGACTTAGTCAGGGTGTAGGATATCGCCATGAATAAAACTTAGCAATCACAAGCACTTCACTTTTGCCTGACTCCATAGCTGACTGCTTACCTAAATATACTGGTACACCAACATCTAAAATGGTAAAAAAAATGAGATAATTTCCACCATCATCACCATGATCTCAGTTATACTTTGCACAGTTCGACCTTTGTGTACTATTAACAAAAATACCCAATCCTTAATTTATTGATGTTTTATGCCTGACGAATTATCATTACCAAGAATCTTACCCATTGGGGCAATTGTGTTTGAAACTTTATTTTTACTGGTTGCTATTCCCATAGAAGGGTATATTCTCCATAAAAACCTAAAATTTGATAAAAAAACCAGCATTTTCTACGCCATAGCTATGAATGTTTTTTCTAGCGTCATTGGTTGGAATATATTCTTTCTGTTTGAGCCGATATTACCTGTAGAAATTAAATCAGAATTAATTAGCTATGTATTTTTTAACTATTTCAAAAATCCCAGAACTCAAAATTATATAATTATGATGAGTTTTGTCATCTTCTTAGCTACATTTTTAATGAAATTTTTCTGTCTTAAATTACTAATTGTATCTTTGGATGAACTCGGTAAAAATGAAGAAATCATAGAAACATCCCAACGGCATAAAATATTAAAACATGAAAGAATCAGGCTGCAAAATGCCAACTTAATCACCAGTACATTAATTGCCAATTCTTTAAGTTATAGTGCTATCACTATTATTATATTAATTCGTGATTTTGCTATACGTACAAGGTAAATGTTTTGGTATTATTTGATTTTTTCAGGATAATCTAAATCATATTCACTCAATAGTAGGTTAAATATGAATTCATCATTGTTTAAAGAAGTATTTCAGTTATTTAAGTTTATTCAAGATTTATTTTCAGGAGTGCAAAAAATATTAATGCCTCCTAAAGCTTTTTCTTGGCAGACATTTATCTATTTAAGTGTGTTTTCCTGGGGTAGTTCATATTTCGCCACCGGACCAATAAAAGCTATAATTGCCTTCATGGGTTGGGCATTTTTAATTGCTGGTACAGCTTGGTACACTACCGATGATCCGGTGAGAGTTCCGGGAACTTTTATGCCAGTGGGAGCATTAATTACAGGGTTTTTGGTTAGCGTCTTTGCATTCGGAGATCAGGAGAGTGTAGTCACACCTAGAACGATTGTTCTCTGGCCAACATTAGCAGCGATAATCACAGGAATACCAGAATTTTTTACAGGTACAGGTACATTAGCAAAAACTACTATTCCTAAACTAGAAGTCCGGCAAAAAATTATTATTTTACTGGCTTGGTCTATGTTGATTAGTTGCTGGATTCAGTTTTATTTTGTTATAGATAAATGGTTCAAAGAATATCCTAGTTTATCCGCTGATAATTTTCAGAATAGTAGCTTTGTAGTCAGAATAGAACCAAAAAGTGATAAGCCGCAAAATGGTAATATGATTTTAAATAAAATTCAACCAAAAATAGAAGCACAAATAGCTAACAGAACTTGGTCAGAAGTAGAAAGATGGTTATTAGAAGCTAATCAACAAGTTGGTAATATAGGTAAAAATCTGATAGATGAAAACCTAAATGAATATGAAGAAAAAGCACTATGGAGAATTGAACCTAGAATATCTAATATCCCATCGGGTTACAAATTAGATATCCTCAGTATTTGGCAAGGGCCAAGTAAAAACCCACGGGGATTCTTCTTACAAAAATCCTGTCGTATTCAGGTGCAAAACGCAGAAAGTCAAAGATCAGTTGCAACAATTGAATGCGATCGCAACAGTAGATTTTTTCTCGGTTCACCACCACCAAAACGGTAAATTATTGATCAGTTATCAAGCACTCAAAAATTATGAATCCAAACAGAACTATTGTCTTAGCTAAAAATGTTTTTCAGGAAGTGATCCGCGATCACATTCTCTATATCATCGGTTTTTATGCCATCATTCTGGCGATCGCTAACCGGGCAATTTTTGAATTTGCGGCCACCACCCAAGATAAAATATTCTTGGATTTTTGTTTAGCGGCCATGAATGTAATCGGGTTAATTATTGCTATATTTATCGGTACGGGATTAGTTAATAAAGAAATTGAAAAACGCACCATCTTAATGTTAATTGCTAAACCCATCAGTCGGAGTGAATTTATCACCAGTAAATATTTAGGTTTATCTGGTGTCTTGGGTGTACTCCTCTTAGCAATGACAGCAATTGCTTTAGTGTTTTTACAACTGAGTAAGATTGTTTATCCCTTTACCAGTTTTTTAATTGCTGTATTATTTATATTTTTGCAATTAACATTAATTACCGCTATTGCTATTACATTGGGAGTTTTTACCAGTTCATTAATCGCTACGGCTTTAACTTTTGCTGTTTATTTAATGGGGAATATTACACAAGATTTGGTTGCACTTGGACGCTTGACAGAAAACCCAGCAGTAGAACGTTTCACCCAGGCTTTATATCTAATTCTTCCAGATTTATCACGCTTAAATCTACAAAATGATGCAGTTTATGGAATGCAAGCAATACCAGATGTAATTACATTATTTGGTCATGGAATTTATGGTTTAATTTATAGTTTCATGTTGTTAGCTATGGCGATTTTAATCTTCTTAAAAAAGGAATTTTAAAAGAGTTGCAGAATTTAGAATTTCCAGAAGTCAAGAATCAAAATAGTCTTTTTTATGGTAATCTTAGTAGTTCATAAGTTCAGAGTATATTCATAATTTTATGGATCAATCATACCAAATTGATGTTACATCTAGTCTAATTTCTCCTGACATTTCTATTCACAACTTAGCAACCACGAAACCCATAAAATTAGGAGTGATGGCTTCAGGAAATGGTAGTAATTTTGAAGTAGTTGCCCAGGCGATCGCCAATGGTCAAATCAATGCTAAAATTCAAGTCTTAATCTACAATAATCCTAAAGCTAAGGCCGCAGTCAGGGCAGAAAATCATGGTGTCAAATCTGTACTTTTAAATCATCGTGATTTCAAAACCCGCGCAGATTTAGACCGGCAAATTGTCCAAACCCTACGCCAACATGATGTAGACTTTGTGATTATGGCTGGTTGGATGCGTTTAGTTACCCAAGAATTAATTGACGCTTTTCCTGATAGAATTATTAATATCCATCCCAGTTTATTACCCAGTTTTAAGGGTGTCCGGGCTGTTGAACAAGCTTTGGCAGCAGGGGTAAAAATCACAGGCTGTACTGTGCATCTCGTCTGTTTAGCAGTGGATAGCGGACCAATTTTAATGCAAGCCGCTGTACCAATTTTGCCTGATGATACAGTGGAAACACTACACGCAAGAATCCAGGTGCAAGAGCATCGAATTTTACCTTTGGCGATCGCTAATATCGGTAATGGGTAATTGGTTAATTAAATTACCTATCTCCTCACTTTAATCCTAGAAAGGGTACAGTAATACAATATTGAGTTAGTAAATTTTAGGATATCTCCATGTCAATTTTAACTAGACCGATCAAGTTTGGTACTGATGGGTGGCGAGGTGTAATCGCTGATGAATTCACCTTTGAACGTCTAGCATTAGTAGCCCCGATCGCCGCCCAAGTATTATACAACACCTATAATTCTACAGTGGGCAGCCGTACCATTATTGTTGGTTATGATCGCCGTTTTATGGCGGAAAATTTCGCCCGTGTTGTTGCTGATGCTGTCAAAGCTGTGGGTTTTGATGTCATATTTAGTGATAGCTATGCACCCACTCCCGCATTTAGTTGGGCAGCAAAAGACCTTAACGCTTTAGGTGCGTTAGTAATTACCGCTAGTCATAACCCTGGCTCATATTCAGGGTTAAAAGTCAAGAGTGCATTTGGTGGTTCAGTACCTCCAGAAGTTACCAAAGAAATAGAAAAACTACTAACAGTGGAAATACCAACCACAGATACACCGGGTAAAGAGGAAACATTTGATCCTTGGCCTAGTTATTGTCAAGCATTAGAAAAGAAAGTAAATATTGAGAAAATTAGACAAGCAATATCATCAGATAAATTAACATTATTTACCGACGTTATGCACGGTGCAGCCGCCAGTGGTTTAGGAAGATTATTAGGATCAAAAGTTAAAGAAATTAATAGTAACCGTGATCCTTTATTTGAAGGTGGTGCGCCTGAACCTTTACCAAAATATCTATCAAAATTATTTACAGAAATAAAAAATCATGAGGAAAATAATCACTCACCCTTAACAGTAGGATTAGTATTTGATGGAGATTGCGATCGCATCGCCGCCGTAGATAAAAACTCTAATTTCCTCAGTTCCCAAATCCTAATTCCCATCTTAATAGATCACCTCAAAACCAGACGCAATTTTACAGGAGAAATTGTTAAAACCGTCAGCGGTTCTGATTTAATTCCCCTAGTGGCAAAATCACTAAATTTATCAGTCTTTGAAACCGCCGTAGGTTATAAATACATAGCCGATAGAATGTTAGATACAGAGGTATTACTCGGTGGTGAAGAATCTGGCGGAATTGGTTATGGTAGCCATATTCCCGAAAGAGACGCTTTATTATCAGCATTGTATGTCTTAGAAGCCGTAGTAGAATCCGGTTTAGATTTAGGGGAATATTATCAACAACTACAACAAAAAACTAACTTTTTCTCAGCTTATGATCGGATAGATTTACCCTTAGCAAGTATGGAAGTGAGAGGTAAATTATTACAACAATTAGAAAATAAACCTTTAACAGAAATTGCAGGTAAAAAAGTCATTGATTGTAATCAAATAGATGGTTACAAATTCCGTCTAGAAGATCAAAGTTGGTTAATGATTAGATTTAGTGGAACTGAACCAGTTTTACGTCTTTATTGTGAAGCACCAACCTTAGAACAAGTTCATCAAACATTGACTTGGGCTAAAAATTGGGCAGAATCAAATTAATTCGTAATGGGTAATTGGTAATTGGTAATGGGGTTATTAATCTTCACCAGTCACCAATCACCAGTCACCAATCACCAGTCACCTAATTCCAATGACTAAAACACTCGTCGTCGCTACTGGAAACCCTGGAAAATTGCGGGAAATGCAAGCATATTTAGCTGATTCCCAATGGGAATTAATCTTAAAACCCGCAGATTTAGATGTTGAAGAAACCGGAACAACCTTTGTCGAAAATGCTTGTTTAAAAGCCTCAGAAGTTGCAAAAGCTACAGGTAAATGGGCGATCGCTGATGACTCTGGTTTAGCTGTAGATGTCCTCAATGGTGCGCCAGGAGTGTATTCTGCCCGTTATGGTAATACTGATACAGAACGCATTTCACGGTTATTACGGGAATTGGGTGATACGGAAAATCGTCAAGCACAGTTTCTTTGTGCAGTAGCAGTTTCCAACCCTCAAGGGGAAATAATTTTACAATCTGAGGGTATTTGTCAAGGTGAAATTCTCTATGAAATTCGTGGAGATGGTGGTTTTGGTTATGATCCGATTTTTTATGTTCCAGAAAAACAGTTAACCTTTGCCCAAATGTCACCGGAGTTGAAAAAGTCAATTAGTCATCGTGGTAATGCTTTAAATGCTTTAGTACCGCAGTTGGTAAAATTTAAGGATTGAGGAGTTATAAACCAGTGATGAATAGAACTGGTAAAAGAACACTGGCGATAATTGTTGCCAATATTTTTTGCAGTGTGAAATATGCTCTTGTTAATCCTTCTGAATCATCAAAGATAAATTTATGTAATTCCGGATCTAGTTCAACTAACGGGAGTAAGATGTCAAGGCTGAATATAGCACTTTGCCACAATCGCCATAATAAAATACGCTTACCATCTTCTACATAAAAAAGATCCTTGTCTGCATCATAAAAGCATACTATTTGCTGAGTCCCATTGTGGGTTTTAATTGTCTGGAAATATAGGAGAAATAGTTTAGATTCTGGAAATAGATCATCACAAAAACCAATTTTTCTGTTTCTAGGATTTCTCACATCTAACCTTTCAATAAAGTCTATAATCGCATCCTTTTGATTTTCACCTAAAAAACTATCTTGATCATCTAATGTCAAATTTAACCTAAAGTAGATATTTTTATCTGCATCTTGGGGAGATTTTTTTAGAGACAACAACTGTTTACTTTTATTCTTCTCATCCTGAGATTTTACAGATATTGAATATTCATCTTCATGGTTTTGAATACCCATGACTTTGTTTGTGTAAAACAACTGCTCATCTTTATTATTTTCATCCTTAAATGTAATAAATATTTCTGATTTAACATCTTTTATTTCTACCTTCTGATTACATTTAAATAACTTGTATAATACATAATAACAACATGGTAAAATAGTCCATATTAACGAACCATAAAAAGATATATAAGTTGCAAATAAGATAGAACTAGTTGGTATCAATGTGATGATTAAAATATTAAGCCATAATTTTTTTGCATCTTGATCTTTTTGAACAGCAAATGGTACTCGGATTTTATCATTATTAACAATACTCTTCTCAAGAGAACCACAAAAAATTACTTCTTGAACTGAATCTATATATTTTGCGACCTTCTTAATTTCTACTATATTAGCTGCTTGAATTTCTTCATCTTCTTTTTCCTGTTCAACAATCTTACAAACATTGTTTAAAATCATTTTTTGCTTGTGTTGAAGTTGAAAATATGCAAGAAAGAAACCGGGAGACCATATCAGTAAGAAAAAATAAAGTATTTTATTTCTTTGATAACCAAAACCATACATAAAGTCTTGCATCATGAGTATATATTTTTCCCATACATTGGGAGCAATATATATTTCTAATTTTTTCCTCTGATATAAAAACTCCCGTTCTAAATCATAACGGCCTAAATTTCTAGATGCTTTAGCAGCTTGTTCCAGAGGTTGAAATAATTTAATAATTGTTTGATTATTATTGTTCTCTGGAGAATTTTTATTATGATTATTTATTTCATTTTCATAAATACTATTTAAGCATAAACCCAAAATATTTAAAGCAGTATTGTTAATATTTTGATAGCCAAAGCCATCTATTTCTAATTCACACTGTTTTAGTTCTTCTGAATTATTTTTTTCTGCATACATTTGAGATTTAAGATTTAATTCCGGTAGGATTTTATCTTGACTTTTTTGAGAATCAATTTGAAACGTTTTAGCATTTACATCTTCTAGAATTATCTTCTGAATAAAAATAAACTTGATAATTTCATAAGTATTATTAGAATCATCTTGATTAACTATTTTAGTGATTTTTTCTCGCAGAGCATTAAATGTTTCTTGATCATCTTTCAATATTTCTAGTAATTTTAGCTGATTGATATAAGAATTTGCATCATCAGGAATTTTAATCAGTAAAGTATTAATTTGAGCATTATTCAGATTCATGCGTTGGAATTTAGTATTGATATTAAATACAATACTCTGTTCTACCTTTACCGAGTCTAATTGAACTTCACATGAATAAAACTTGCTATTATCCATAACAATTGAGTTATTAACCTGTGCTTTGGAAGCAGATAAACCATAGACAGGTAAATTAAATTTTCTGTTAAGGAATTCTTGATGACAAATTTTTGCATCTTTTAAATTAATACTACTATCTACTTTTGTACCTCTTAAATTAATAAATATTATCTCCTCGTTAGCTGGAATCTTTGATTCTTGATAATTACTAAACTCAACTTTTCTCATAAAAATATTACCATTAACCACTGCTTCATTAATAGCTAAGGTTTTCTTAAAAGTAGAATTATCAAAATATATAGACTCAGAAATCTTTGCCTTAGCAAAGGTGACATCTTGTGCAAAGATAAACTTTTCTAGATGTAGTTCTTTATCAATATTTGCGGAAGATAAATCTAATTTTTTTGTAATCACACCATTTTGTATTAATATTTTTCTGGGTAATATTTTAGTAAAGTTAGCATCTGATAAAATAGTTTTAATGAAATTAGGTGATATTTCCTTTTGACTTGTTTCTCCAGTTTTTCTTTCCCTCTCTGTCTGATATTTATCTAATAAAGCATCTTCTCCGTTACACAATTTCTTCCAAACCCATTTTTCTACATCAGTCCAGTTGATAGATATAGTTTCTAAACACTCTTTTGTTGGTTTTACGTCTCTCGAAATATTAACATTTTCTGATGTTTGAGCAATAGCAACTGAATAGTTAAAGCTACCAAATAAGATGATTAGAAAACCTACAAATCTAGGTAAGATTTTAGCTTGGGTGATTTTTAGAAATAAGATAGATACTTTTTTCGATGAATATTGATTTTGTTTACTCATGTTTTATCTAAATATTTGAGAACTTAATATGTGCAAAATAGGTAATCTTTTAGAAAATTAGCTATCTTTTCATTAACTACATTTTCTGAGAAATCATAGAAATAAGATTTTTAACATTTGGTTGATTGCTGGATGTAGTAATTTATATACTTATTAACATAATAATTGCATAAAAGTTAAATTGCAAGTATTCTGCGCTAATAATATGTGTATTTTTGTATTCAATATGTTAAGATACTGAAACAAATTACAGGATTAAGTCAATAATCTGGTTTAACCCCTGAAATTAAAAGTCATACAAGTCTAATTTTTTGTTCTTTAATTATCTTCCGATTAATCATCTAAAATGAGTTTTCACGAAAATTTAGAAGCCTTCATTCCTCACACTCGCAATGATATTATCAAACTTTGTTTAGCCGATGGCCAGCTAAATGAATCTGATGCTCAAAAATTTCCAGAATTTTGTCAAATTCTCACGGCATATTATCATTTTCGCTTCCACAAAACCTTAGAAATTATTAAAGAAAATTATATTCCTTTTAACCCAAATGCAGATATTTTACCGATAAACCCACCTTCTTGTGCAGAATATGGTGATATGGAATTGAAGGTAATTGAAGCCTTTGAGCATATTGTCGAACGAGCTAATTATATTCCTTTATCAGAAGCGGTTATTCAAAAAGCACTAGATACAAAGTCTTTAATTGATTTAAAAACAGATGTAGATTTTGCCGATTTTGATAAATTCATTTGTTATTATCGTGGTGATGTTTATAAAGAAATTTCTGTTAAAAAGTTTTACTTTTGGGAAGAACAAAAGAAAATAGATATTTTTGAACGGATCGTTGTATTGATAAAGTTTAAAGAACCTGCCTATTTTAAAGCCAAAAAAATTAAAATAGAAGATTTAAAATTTATTCCTGGAAAAATGTATGTTTACTTCTATAAAGATATTCCTAAACTAGATATTGACTTACTATTCCCCAATGTCAAAACAAGTATGACATGGAAAGATCGCCTATTATTTGGTATTCCTGCTATTGGTGCAGCTATTCCTTTGATATTAAGAACACTGCCTAATTTATTATTACTAATTGCGGCAGTTTTATTAGCTTTTAATGTGCAATTTATTGTTGATTTATTAAGTATAGATCCTGAGAAAATCAAAAATATTATGCCTATTTTCGTAGCCACTTTATCATTAGCAATTACCTTGGGGGGATTTGCCTTTAAACAATACAATACTTATAAAAGTAAAAAAATCAAGTTTCAAAAAACTGTCACTGATACCCTATTTTTTCAGAATTTGGGTAACAATGCGAGTGTGTTTCAGATGTTTATTGAATTAGGAGAAGAAGAAGAATGTAAAGAGATTATTTTGGCATATTATCATTTACTGACCAGTCCTAAACCATTAACACCTGAAGAATTAGATCATCGGATTGAAACTTGGATGAAAAATAAGTTAGGAACAAAGATTAACTTTGATATTCAAGGCCCAGTGGGAAATTTAAAAGATATTTGTGGACGGGTGCAAAGTAGAGAAAATGCACATACTTTCACAGAGATTTCTTTACTTACCTATAACCAAAAAGGAGAATGTCAAGTTCCTTGTTTAGATGATGCTAAAGCAGTGATTGATTATGTCTGGGATAATGCCTTTCAGTATAATGGCATCATTTTATAAAAAGTATAAAAAATAGCGGGCAAGATGCCCGCACCACAAAAATGTTGCTATTGAGGTTTGTAAATGATGTAAAGTTTATACAGCTTCTGTGTTCTTTTCTCCAGTCCGAATCCGTACAATTTGCTCGACAGGGGAGATAAATATTTTACCATCACCAATTTCACCAGTACGGGCAGCAGAAATAATTTTATCCACTACCATATCAACTTGGTTATCTTCTACAACAATTTCTACTTTGAGCTTTTGTAGGAATTCAACCGTATATTCCGAACCCCGGTAGCGTTCAGTTTGGCCTTTCTGCCGACCAAAACCACGGACTTCAGAAATAGTCATTCCCACAATTCCCGCATTAACCAGAGCGATTTTTACCTCATCCAGCTTAAATGGACGGATAATAGCTTCTACTTTTTTCATTTTTTTCAATTCCCGACTTCTAAGGCGTTGTTTATATATCTAACCAGATTCCTTGCCGAAAGCTGTAACTATAGCTTTACTTATTTAATATGAGAACGTGATGTAATTGATTTCACCTCTATTCTTTTTCCTCAAGTAGCGATCGCCAATCTGCGATCGCCTGTTCTGTCCATAACCAATTTTGAGCTAATTTATCCACAGTAAATTTGACTGGTTCATCCTGAATCACCTGTTGACGTAGGTTAATGGCTTTTGTCAGGTATTGTTGTTGTTTATCCGCAGGTTGACTATTTGCAGATTTATATAAACCCAAGGCTAACCCTGCATAGGCAGTAGCAACCTCAGATGGCATGATATTATTAGCAGAGTTAGCAGTTGTCAAGTTTGTATTTGGTTCTATTACTGATAAATTCACAGCTTTAAACCAAGCATCATTAGCCCGATCAAGATTTCCTTCCGCATAGTAAGCAAATCCCAAAGCATTTTTATACAAAACCGAATTGGGCTGATCCTGTGCAGCAGTCTCCCAATAACGACGAGCATCATCAATACTATATTTTTTATTTTGAGTTTGGGCAGATTGCCAAGCTAATCTCCCCCATAAAAATTTTACATAGTGGTTTTCTTGCTGATCAGCCGGAATTAAATTTACAGCTGTTTCGGCTGCATCAAAAGCCCCACGGTTTAGTAATACTTCTACAGCCTCTAAACCCTTGTCTAAGTCACCTTGGCTTAATTTTTCTGTAGCTTCGGCTGTAACTATCCCTGTGGACGATGTTTGCAGATCAATAGGTGCTAATTTACTCTGGGGAATTTTCCGCTCCGGCAGATCCGGTATTTTTGTCACCACCGATTGACGATTACTACTATTCCACCACCAACCTAAACCAAAAATTACAGCTACAACCCCTGCCCCTACAATTGGCCAGAGACGGCGACGGGGTTTGTTTGGCGGTGGTAATGTGATTTGGGGAGAAACTGCCAGATGATCGGCAACATTTGAATTTGCAGGAGTAGTGCTATCTCCCCAAAGATCAACCTCCCCTCCTACCTGGGAAGGATGTTGTTCCTGAAGAAAATTCTCTTTTGGTTTGGCTTCTAATTCTGCCTTCATGGCTGGTTCTGTCCCCATAGATGGGGAATTACCAAGTTGACGAAATAAATCAGCGACGATAGCCGAGTCATCATCATAACCGGGGCTATCGTATTCTAGGTCATCACTTAAATCCCCCCAAGTATCATCTTCTAGCCAATCGAGATCCGAAGGGTCTCTGACTAATCCAGAAGGCATCATTTCTTCCATCGTTAAAGGTATTTCTAAATCATTTGTCGCCCCATAAATTCCATGGGAAGGTGTTTCTAGTGGTGGTTGATATCCATTCAGTAAATCAGAACTGGGGGATAATGCCAATTGTGGCGCGAGAAAACCCTCAAATTCTTGATGAACATATAAAATTGGTAATGCCCAGTACATCTGGTGAGAACCATAGGCAGAAATTAAGCCTTGACGCACCCGACTGACACACAAATCTAAAGGATAACCTTGACTTAAATTGCGGTAAAACAGTTGTGTGAGTGTCAGTGCTACTTCATCGGGAATCCGTTCTGACATAGCTAAAACGCTACTAATTCCCCTTTTAACCAAACTTTCCGTTAAGTTCCGCTCTCCTGTTTCTCCACCACCATCAGACTTAGCTCTATATGCTCCCAAACAGGAGTTAAACACCGCCATTTGGATATTATTATTAACTAATAACCCGGCTAAATCATCACCACTCAAGGTTTCTGTTAACCCGGTTCTTCTACTAACTAAATAAATTTCTCCTCCATTCCCACCTAAGTTACTATGACCGGAGTAGTGGAGGACGTGATATCTTCCCTGTTCCAAGGCTTGGGTGAGTTCTTCTCTTCCTGGTTGATCTAAAACTGTGAGTTCAATTTCGGGGATATAACTACCGTTTTCTGTCGAGTGGGGAATTTGCCGTTGTAGTTCTGATTGAAGATTCATCGCTTCTTCCTTTAATAAATCAAGACGAACTTGATCTGTGGGGGAAGAAATAATCATTAATACTTTGATCCCTGTGCCGTCTTGTGCAGAGATTTTGTGTGTAGGTAGTCTGGATGTGGAGGGAATACCAGTTTGGTAGCGAGAAAAGGCGATATATGGCCCAGTCGCT
The DNA here is from genome assembly GCF_038050375.1 of Okeanomitos corallinicola TIOX110. Taxonomy (NCBI): domain Bacteria; kingdom Bacillati; phylum Cyanobacteriota; class Cyanophyceae; order Nostocales; family Aphanizomenonaceae; genus Okeanomitos; species Okeanomitos corallinicola. Next base: position 4,182,332 of record NZ_CP150886.1, read on the forward strand.
AGGGGGCGATCGCCAGCGTGCATCACTTCCCAGGGTAAACGTGCTAATTTAGTATCTTTTAGCCCCAAACGTAAACGTAATACCTGTTGTTGATGTTGGGCAATACCTTGGGCAGTAATCCAACTATCCCTAAGAGTCCCTTGGAACAGTGCATTATATAATTGTTGACCTAATGCCACAAAGTTGACCGAGTTTCTGGCTATTGCATCCCCTTGTAACACCATTTGCAAAGGATCATTCATTAAATGTCCTGCCGCTGCTAACCACTCAGATACAGGCCAACTTACTAATTCTTCTGCTAATGGTACTCCGGGGGCTACTTGTTCTGTCCTCACCAAGTAGTCATTTTGTCCTACTGGGGTGACAGAAATGTGAAATTCATAAGATGACATATATGTAGATTAGTGTTGAAAATGGTTGTTGTGGCCAGATAAGAGGTAATGGTTAAGGGTCAATACAAAGGGTAAAATTATTTACATAATTATGTTTTAGCTTTAAATAATGCTTTCACAACTTTTTCCACTGCTATATTATCTATGATTCCAGTTTACTCACAATCATCAATGAGACGCTAAAAAACAGGTGATTGGTAATGGTTAAAAAATCAAGATTGATTCATTTAGCCCATTATTTCAGTAATTAACCGGATCTGATCTGAGTTATGTATTCAAATGGTAGATGACTTTTTTTATTTCTGACTCCTGACAGGAGTTGATTGTTTCACAACAGCAGATCAGCATTCAGCTTTTTCCAGTCCAGATCACAAATTATACCTAATCTCCTGTTGTGCAAATTCCGGCTGTTAGCAAAGCTTGCTGTATGACTTCTTAGTTGTCATCACCCAACTTATAGGCATTAGCTGACTGCTGATAGCTTAACCCTTGCTAGAGATAATATAATCAAAGCTAGACAAACTTAAAGTTTTTAGCCTAAATATGCTGATTTTTTTAGAAAATATTCACAAATCCTACGGTAAGCGGGTAATTGTTAATCGTGTTAATCTGTCTGTAGCTCAAGGTGAAGTGGTAGGTTTACTCGGACCGAATGGTGCTGGTAAAACAACAACATTTTATATTGCTACAGGCTTGGAAAAACCCAATCAGGGTAGGGTGTGGTTGGATGATCTGGATATTACACAACTGCCCATGCACAAACGAGCTAGATTAGGTATTGGTTATTTAGCTCAGGAAGCCAGCATTTTTCGTCAACTTTCCGTTATAGATAATATTATGCTGGTTTTGGAACAAACTAATGTACCTCGTTGGGAATGGCCAAATAGACTCAATACTTTATTAAAAGAGTTTCGTTTGGAAAAAGTTGCTCACAGTAAGGGTATTCAACTTTCTGGAGGTGAAAGACGACGAACCGAGTTAGCTAGGGCTTTAGCAGCAGGTAGGGAAGGGCCTAAATTTCTGTTATTGGATGAACCATTTGCAGGGGTTGATCCCATCGCTGTTTCAGAAATTCAAGAAATTGTGGCTAAGTTGCGCGATCGCGGTATGGGTATTTTAATTACAGATCACAATGTCCGGGAAACTCTAGCAATTACAGATCGTGCCTACATTATGAAGGAAGGTCAAATACTCGCCTTTGGTATTGCTGATGAACTTTATAATAATCCTCTGGTCAGACAATATTATCTCGGTGATAATTTTGCTGCTTAATAATTTATGAGTCCGAGAAGTCAGGAGAATTTAAGAATAAAGAATTAATTTTTTCTTCCCCTGAAAACTAATAACTAATAACTAATAACTGATATGGTATCTAAGCAATTTAAACCGTCTTACAGCTTGAGTTCACTGCTGCCTATTTCGATTATGGATCGTTATTTGGCGATGCAATTATTACCCTTATTTTTATTTGGAGTAGGAGCTTTTACTTCTGTTGTTTTAGCCATTGATAGCTTATTTGAATTACTCAGAAAAGTCGTAGAATCGGGATTACCCTTAGAAATTGCCCTCAAGGTTTTTTTATTAAAATTACCTTATGTAATGGTTTATTCCTTTCCCATGTCTACTTTACTAGCGACTTTAATGACCTATAGTAAATTATCTAGTGAAAGTGAACTAATTGCTTTACGGGGATGCGGGGTAAGTGTTTATAGAATGGTGTTTACGGCAGTGTTATTAAGTAGTTTAGTCACAGGGATGACTTATTTATTTAATGAACAAATTGCCCCAGCCGCAAATTATGAAGCTACTCGCACCTTAGAACAGGCATTAAAATCAGAAAAACCCTCATTTAAACAACAAAATATTTACTATCCTGAATATAAAGAAATTAAACAAGAAGATGGCAGTAAAACTAAAGTTCTATCGCGGTTATTTTATGCCGATCAATTTGATGGCAAACAAATGCAAGGTTTAACTATTATTGATCGTTCACGGGAGGGACTCAATCAAATTTTAGTATCTGAATCAGCACAATGGAATCCTGGCGATCAAGTTTGGGACTTTTATAATGGGACAATTTATTTAGTTGCACCTGATCGTTCTTATCGGAATATTTTAAAATTTGAACATCAACAATTAAAATTACCGCGTACTCCTTTAAATGTGGCAGAAAATAGCCGCGACTATGGAGAAATGAATATCTCCCAAGCTTTAGAACAATTAGAGGTAGAAAAGTTAGCAGGTGATCAAAAAAAGATTAGGAAATTAGAGGTACGTATTCAACAAAAAATCGCTTTTCCTTTTGTTTGTATGATCTTTGGTTTAGTGGGTTCAGCAATGGGAACTATCCCCCAACGCACAGGAAGAGGTACAAGTTTTGGGATTAGTGTCATTGTGATTTTTAGTTACTATTTATTATTATCTGTTTCTGGGGCATTAGCACAGGCAGAACTTCTTTCTCCTGTTGTCGGTGCTTGGTTGCCTAATTTATTCGGTTTGGTAGTGGGTTTATTTTTATTATCAAAGGTGGCTAAAAGATAAGATAAAATACGATGTTGAGTAGTTTATTTATACTGAAAATGGCTTAATTATTTGATTCTATAGTTAGGGGTTTAGCACTGCTAAAACCCTACAAATCTGGGTTTTTCATGGTTTTGTGAAAGTCCATTTTCTACTCGTGTTTAGTATATTAAGTAAATTTAGGATTTGCACACAAGTCAATGTGAAGTATGAAATTGAAAAATCAAAAAAATCAACCTCTTACTCTCTGCAACTCTGCGCATCTGCGTGAAAAAAATCTTCCTCTTAATCAAAAACTTAACTTTAATGATTAAATCTCTGAACAACTCTTTTCCTCAATTCATCAGCCATCAAAATCAACGGTGGACAAAACAATAACATCAGCCAATGAGATAATTTTAAAGGTGCAGTTGAAAAGACTGTTTGCAAGGTAGGAGAAAAAATAATTGAAAGAATTAAAATCCATTCCACCGCAATTCCTAACCAAATTAAACGGTTAGTAAAAAACCCCAACCTAAAAATAGAAAACCGTTCCGAACGACAGGCAAAAACGTTACCATCTTGACAAGCAACAATTGCCGCTAAAGTCATAGTCGTTGCTTGGTGATAAATCGCCATTGTGGCAGCATTAGCTGAGTGAGATAAAATACTGGGACTGAGTGCTTGTAATTGGGGAATATTATAACCATTTGTCCACCAAACAAAGAAAAATCCTGCCATCCCTGCTATACCTTCCAACAGTCCTAAAAAGCAGTAAGCACGCAGTAATAAAGGTAAATCTAAGAGTGCTTGGGATGTTTTCCGGGGTGGTAATTCCATGGCACCGGCTTCTGGTTTTTCTGCCCCTAATGCCAATGCAGGTAACATATCTGTACCTAAGTCAATGGCTAATATCTGCAAAATTACTAATGCTGGGGGTATTTTCAGAAATACCATTGCTAGGAAGGGTAGAAACTCCGCCATGTTGGATGAGAGAATATAAGTCATGAATTTGCGGATGTTTTGATAAACCGCCCTACCCTGTTCAATGGCGGAAACGATGGTTGCAAAGTTATCATCTATCAGCACAATATCCGCAGCTTCACGGGCAACATCTGTACCGCTAATTCCCATTGCTATACCGATATTTGCAGCGCGTAAGGCGGGGGCATCATTGACACCATCACCAGTGACAGCGACAATATGACCAAGGTTTTTATATGCTGTAACTAACCTGAGTTTTTGTTCTGGGATGACTCTGGCAAAGACTAAGCCAGTTTTGTGTTTGTGGAGAATTTGCCGTATTTGGGTATCAGAAAGATGACCTAATTGTTCACCAGTGATAATTCTGGGTTTACCGTTAGTTAAACCGATGCGTTGGGCGATCGCAGCGGCTGTTAACCCATAATCACCTGTAATCATCGTAACTTGAATGCCGGCACGATGACAAAGGGCGATCGCATTGGCAACTTCTGTCCGTGGTGGATCAATCATCCCCACCAATCCCAAAAAAGTCAAATCCTGTTCCAACAAATTATCATCTAGCTGATTTAACTCCTCCCCACCTGGCCTTGTCGCCACCCCTAACACACGATAACCTTGACTGGCCAATTGATCATTAGCCGCCACAACTTCCTGACGCTGAGTTTCTGTCAATTCCAGCTTTTCCCCTGAATGCCATAAATACCGCGAATGTTGCAATACATCTAAAGTTGATCCCTTCGTAAAAATCCAATATTGGGAATTTTCCAAATCATCTAACGGCAAACCTCCTGCTAACAAAACCGTCATCATCCGCCGATGTGAATCAAAAGGAATTTCCCGAACTCTTGGTGCTTGCTGCTGCAACTCTTCCAACTTCAAATCCGCCTTCATTGCAGCCACCAATAACGCCGCCTCCGTAGGATCACCCACAGCTTGCCATTGATGAGAATTAGGGGGATGATTTAACCGCGCATTACTACAAAGTGCCGCACCAGCCAACATTAACCGCACCTGAGACTGATTTTCACTAGAGGTAATTTCCACCTCTCCCTTGGGTTCATAACCCACCCCAGTCACATTAATCTGCGTATTAGGAATCCACAATTGGCGGGCAGTCATTTCATTTTTAGTCAAAGTCCCAGTTTTATCAGTACAAATCACCGTCGTTGCACTCAGACTTTCCACCGCAGACAAACGCCGCACCAAAGCATTTTGTTTAGCCATCCGCCTCACACCAATAGCTAAAGCTAAACTCACAGTCGGTAGTAAACCTTCGGGAACAAATGCCACAATAATGCCAATGGCAAAAATGAAACTTTCTCTCAGTTCCATTCCCACCAACAACTTAGTTAATAAAAATATCACCACCCCCATACTCAACGCAATGATAGTAATGATGTGAACCACCCTGGAAATCTGCACTTCTAAAGTGCTGGGTTCTCGTTTCACATGGGCAGTGAGATGGGCTACTTGTCCAAATTCCGTATGTGTACCTGTGGCATAGACTACAGCCAGTCCCCGACCAGAAGCTACGGTAGAACCTGCAAATACTAAATTACTGGCTTCGGAAGCGTGGATATTAGCGGCGGTGACAGGTTCGCTAATGCGGGGAACGGGTAAAGATTCCCCTGTGAGTATGGAGACATCTACATATAAAGACTGACTTTCAATCAGCCTGGCATCAGCGGAGATTTTATCACCTTCTTCTAACTGCATGACATCGCCGCTAACTAATTCACGAGTAGCAATTACAGATAACTTGCCATCTCGATAAACTTTAGCTTGGGAAGGTAAGATTTTTTTCAGGGCTGATAAGGCTTTTTCCGCTTGATATTCTTGCCAAAAACTAAAGATAGCATTAATCCAAATTACTGCCCAAATTGCCCAACCTAATTCTGCTGTGTGAGAGATAAAAGCTAATGTTCCCGCTACCCATAAAAGTAAGGCCATAAAATGGGTTAATTGGTCGGTAAAACGGAGTATTAAAGGCCTTGTTTGGGGTTCGGGAAGTTCGTTATAACCGAATTTTTTTAATCTTAAATTTGCTTCTGTCTCGCTGATACCTTGGGGAGTTGTTGTTAGTGTCTTGTAGACTTCTGGAGGTGTCAGCGTCCAAATATGAAAGTTGGAATTCATACCCTTGGTATCAATCGGACTTTGATATTTTAGATGTTGAGGTTATTCCTGTTCATCTGTCTGGGGTATTGTCTGATAGCGTAGCGTGGCGTAGCCATATCAGGATATCCAGGATTTAAGGATGTACAGGATTTTAGTTTGTGGTCAAAAATCCCCGACTTCTAAATATACAGCAGATTGCAGATCAATGAGGTACAGAATCAAAATGGAAACCTAGACACCAAGCTAGTTTTACTCCTGACTCCTGAATTCTGCTGTATCATTATTAATTGTGTGAACGAAAAGATTAATCAAAGAAGTCAGGGTTCTGAATCTCTCTATTTGTTTTGAGCAATTTTATATTTTAAGACTTGACAAAATGATTATTTCAGTATGGAATCTTCATCTTCTAATTCTCCTAATGCGGAAATAATCACAGAAGGTCTATCAGGAAATTCTGCCACAAGTTTTAAATCTCCTCCCATAGCTTTTACATAACTACGTAATGGGGATTCATTTTAGTAAGAAAATCGCCTTAGATGCTGAAATAATCTCTATCTGTCAGCATAAAGATGGATTATGATTCTACAGGTTTTAGATCACATCTTGCAATACTTTTCTCGTATTTTGCCAAGTCCAAAAACCGACAACTCCCACAGTGAGACTCATGCCAAAGAGAACAATTGATAAACCAAAGGCGTTGACTAGCTTAGTTGTGATTAACAGAGGTGCAGAAAGAGCAATATTAATGGCATGATTTTGAAAACCAAACACCTTGCCGTGCATGGCTGGGGGTGTATTTTGTTGGATTAAAGTTTGCATGGGTACGTTAATTAAGGCTGCCCCTAAACCTAAGAAAATGCAAAGTCCCAGCACTAGAAACAGGCTATTAGTAACAATAAACAATCCTAGAGCTAATGCCATAAACATAAAACCAATAAAGGGCAAGGGCTTACGATGTAATTTATGACTAAAATGTCCGATAATTCCTGCTCCTAAAACCATTCCCACCCCAGCAGCAGCAACGAAGAAGCTAAAATCTGTTTGTTCTAGGTTGAGTCTGGCAGCTAGTCTAATTGCCAATTCTAAGAGAGCAGCAAACACACAGTACAACACCACTATTTGCAACATTGCATTCCAGATGAGGCGGTTTTTTTTCAGATATTGCCAACCTTGCAAAAATTCAGTGATGGGGTTAACTACTGAGGTTTGTCTGTGTTCTTTAAACCTAATTGGTAGCATGATGATTGCTGATAATAGATAAAAACCACCTACTAGGAATTCTTTACCAAAGTCAAAATTAATATGTTCAGCCCAATCTAAAATCGGTGTTCCTATGGCATAACCAACAATTAATGCTGCCATCATGGTACTGCTAAATAGGGCATTGGCAGCCATTAAGGATTCTTTTTTTACCATCAGAGGAATAGTAGCCTGTTCTGCTGGAGCAAAAAACTGTGTGACAGTGGAGATGCCAAAATTCATGGCTAGTAGTATGCCTAGCTGCCTGGGTAAGAAAGCTATACTCAGTGTTAATAGTCCACGGACAAAATCAGAACCAACCATAATCAGTTTTTTGGGCATTCTGTCAACAATGACTCCGCCAGCAGAACCAAAGAAAATTGCTGGTAGGGTAAATGCCATGTATAGGTAGAAGCGTCCTGTGCCTTCTGATAAACTGGCTGGTAGATATTTTTTTCCTAGCAAGTCAATCATTAAGATCAATAAAACTTTATCAGCTAGTTGGGATATCAGTTGCCCGATCCACAGGAGCATAAAGTTACGGTTTTTTAGCAGTGCGCCAAAGCCGTTATTAATAGGAGTCGGTTCAGTGGGAAACATCGGAGATTGGTGATTGGTGATTGGTGATTGGTGATTGGTTAAAATTTTTACCCAGTCGCTATTTTCGAGCCTCCAGTCTCCTTTGTATAGCTATTTTTTTTATTTATAGCGTTTTAATACCAAATGCAGGAATTCAGAGGCATTTAGGTATTTTTGGGGCTGGGAAAACTGAGTTAATGGGTTGATCCAATAGCCTTGTACTTTTTGGGGCGATCGCCACATTGATAAATGATCAACTGGTGGATCTGCATAAAAATTGTCTCCCCCACTACCTAAAATAACAGAAGTCCAATGGGTAAAATAATCATGACTGAGGCGGTGAATAGGAAAACTACCTGCTAGTGGTACTCCCCAGCCATCTATGGCGATCAAGGCTGTGACGTTACCTCTTTGAAGTTGCCATATTGTAGCAGCGGCGATCGCCCCAACCACACCAGCACTAAAGCTAATGAAAATCACAGGGGATTCTAGTTTATTACCTAAGCGATCGCCTAAAAACCGTAAAATATGGAATGCAGATAAAGTTAGAATACCCTTTTCAGGGAAAACCAGTATATTTATTGACTTGTCAACACTTCTCTCCACATCAAAGTTTGACAACTCTTTCACAAAGCTATTGGTTAATTCTATCTCATTAATACCTGGGCAAATAATAATGTTCATTAGCTATTATGGTTGAGGATTAAGAATTATTTGTGGATGAATTAACAACATTTTGATGAAGATTTCGTGCTAAGTTGCAAAAGAGTCAAAGCACGCAGGAATAAACAAATTAAGAGAAATCTATTGTAGTATTTTTGCAGTTATTTGTTAATTTTTAAGTAATATTTAAATATTTAACTTCTTTTGTGGGAACGGTAATTTCCCCCATAGGTACACCCGAATTATGATAATAATATTTCCTTAACTGCAATACCCAACCTAAGATTTGCAAACTATTCTCAATCCTATCAAAACACCTGACAATTCAACTAGCTCATCTTCAATTGTAGTTAGTTCCAGATTAACACCCAAATATAACACAGGTACTAAAAAGCAAAAGGTAACAGGCCAGAAGTGATTCTTCTTTTACCCATTACCGATTACCTAATTAGGGTTTGCTGATAAAGTCTTGTCGTGGAGACAGGTGACAGGTGACAGGTGACAGGTGACAGTTTCAAGAGTTGGATGGGAACTATTTTTCCTTGAAGCAGGAATTAAATGCAAGGTTTTTCAGTTCTCACCTCATCAAAGCTTGCATTTTTTGAAAGTCAAAATCGCTAAAATCGTTTACCTGTAATGTTTTGAGATTTATTCAGCAAGCCCTAATTAATGATGATGGTGATGATGTATTGCTAACTCACGATTAACTTCCTTAGCTTCTGCTTGCATCAACTCTGCAATATGAGAATTTGCCCATTCGGCAGCCATATCTAAAAAGCGAGGATCATCATTTACACAAGCCATTTGTAAATAATCTACACCAGAATGTTGTTTTTCTAAATCATGAATAATGTGATGTACATCTAACAAGGTTTCATGATTTTCGGTAGCAAAACCAATGGGCATAAACATGATTACTTTTGCACCCAATTGAATCAAATTATTGGCTGCTTGGGTTGCATTGGGTTGAGTCCATTCAATCAGTGGTGTATCGTGGTTTAACCAACCCACAGAAATTAAAGGATAACGATTAATTAACTTCTCTCTAACTAATTCATAAAGTGCCTGACTTTCATCAATTCCTGATGTAAAACCTTTGGCTTTGTGTGGACAACCATGATTCATTAATATGATGCCAATTTGTGAAGGTAAATAGGCATCTGCTAAATCAGAATTAATTTTTTCTTCTACCAACTGCGCCATTAAATTAATATATTCTGGCTCATTGTAAAAAGAAGGAATATAACGTATTCCTTTTAACCAATGTTCATTACCATTAGCTAATTCAGTTAGACCATTATTAACTTGCTCAATGGCAATACCACTTGTAAAAATAGAATCTACAACCAAAAGTGGATAAATTAAGATTTTTTCAAAACCTTGATCTTTAATTTCAGCTAAAACCTGATTGGGTAAAAAAGGAGCGCAAAAGTTAAAAGCCTTGAAAACTTGAACACCATCACCCCATTTATGTTGTAATTCGTGTTCAATTCCTGCCCGTTGCTGTTCAAAAATGGCGTTGTGGGGAGAAATAAAATCATGATGTGTGTGTCCCCATTCATGACGATCAAATAACGCCAAAAGTTTAGCCAGAGGGGGATAAATCCAAGTTGGTACAGGTGCAAATTTAGCAGTCAGGAGATTTAAAGCCTGCTCATTATAATTAGCAAAATCTTCATAGCTTTCGACTTCACCGTAACCCATTAGCAATACAGCTACACGGTCTTGGTTGGGTAGATGCTCATGAGTATGTTGTAGTTTTTCTGGAGTTGCAACCACAATAATTTCCTCAATATAACCAAAGTGGGGAATATCTGAATTATTCCCCGTACTGGTTTATTATTATCCCTAGCAGGGGGATAGGATAGAGATAAACATAAAAATATACATCTTACTACTAAAAGTTAACAATCCTGATACAAGGAGGTTAAATAGGTCGTTGTTCTAATTGTTGTTCTGTCGTTAAGAGGGTGTTTGAATGATTTCTACGCCTTAAACATTTGAATGGGTATTATTAAGTTTTCGACGTGCCAATTTGACATAGGTTTTTGCAGTGGTGTAAGGTATTTCTAAATCTTGGGCTATTACTTGTAAGGATTCTCCCATTTCCCGCCTTGCTAAAATAGTTGCCCAGGTTGTAGCAATTTTTTCGGTGCGTTCTCCTCCTTTGCGTTTCCGTTGTGCTGTAAATATTGCTGTTAATTCTTCAATGCGTTCTGGTAAGAGGTTATTGATAATTTCAGTGGATATTTTTGATTCTGGTTCTACCCAATCTAAGCTGGTTTGTCCTAGTCCAAAGGTGGTTTTGTGACCTGTTCCACTGTAAGGTGCAAGTTGAAGTAAGGCATAAAATAATTGGGTAAATTCAACATTAGCTACAGCTTGTTTATTCAAACCTAAAGAAATTGCACCTGTAAAACCGGTGACAGAACCACGTTTACCAGCAGCAACTTTAAGGGATTTTAAATGATGTTTGTGAATGATGACGTTTTCATCTATCCAGTTCAGAAAGGAGTCCTGTTCGATGGGAATTCCGGAAAAATCATTCCAGCGTCTCAGATAACTATGGAAAAGATTAATGGGAACTGGAAGGGGGAAATGATGTCCTTTGCGTCGAAAACTTGTCGGAGAAATAAAACTTAGATTAATATTTCTGTGGTTTTTTATGGATGATTGTAGTAGTTGAGTATAGGTAGTTGGTGGATGAACAATGTTTACATATTTTATTTGTAAGGAAGTATCCTGTAATTTTAGAATGGGTGGAAGTTGGGTTAACCACTGACTCAGGAACTCAACTACTGGTTGAGAAATTGCGTTTATCTGCCAACGATAAGTATAGTTTGTTTGTAGTTGTAGTTGTTTTCCGGTGGGAAGTAGTTGACCTTCTAGTGCGGAAATGTTAAAGGGTTTTTCTGATTCACCATCATGTAAATATGCTGAGAGGTCTGGGTTAATTTGCCGCACCTGGTCTAAAAACCAAGCATGAAGTCCAATGGTATATTGTGAGTATAGAGATGTGGAATTGGTTACTTCTAGGTCAAAGGCTAAACCAATTAATTCGGTATTTTTTGCCCATGCTAAAGGGGTATTTTTTGATGGGGTTTTGCGTTTGCTAGATGTAGCTGTTTTTGGCATTTCTCTTTGATGCTACATTATTTATCCTTACTATTTTACAACTTTTTAGTCCCCTTGCGGGGATTAGATTTGTGGAAACACACAGGCGCAGATATTACAAGAACTTCCACAACTTCAAAGTTTCAGTCCCCTTGCGGGGATTAGATGTGTGGAAACATCTGTTGAGCAGACAAAGCTCAATATACTATATCAATTGTTTCAGTCCCCTTGCGGGGATTAGATGTGTGGAAACTAAAGCAGAGCGATTAATTGGTAGCGACGGCATTAAGTTTCAGTCCCCTTGCGGGGATTAGATGTGTGGAAACAAAATTATGGGATGGAAAGAATAATAGATTTTCCTGTTTCAGTCCCCTTGCGGGGATTAGATGTGTGGAAACAAACTGATAAAACTATTGTTCCCCTACGAGTTAAAGTTTCAGTCCCCTTGCGGGGATTAGATGTGTGGAAACCCCGCCATCTGAAACACAGTCTGGGGGCGGAATCCAGAAACGATTTTGGCAGACCTCTTAAAAAATTTCATTTCGGGCTTTGGGTCAACTGCCAACCGAAACTAATGAAACGCTGAAAGTATTGAATTGTCAAGGTTCTGGCGATTTGGCGGATTCCCCAGGGTTTTCGACCCCGCTCTAGGTTTGCCAAATTTGTCTTTATATAAGAGTAAAATTTAGCAACTTACTTGTCAAGATTTACTGTATTACAAATATTTAAGTATTAGATTGACCAACTTAGTCAATTAAATCGGATAAAGTCCTATCTCCTTGACAATATCAATCGTTTTTGCAGGATTTCATCTAACAGGTTGTTTGAAAACTTTTTCGTGTGTGATAAGTACCCATGCAAAATTAATTGTACATATTAGACTAATCTGGAATAGGCTGCTGCCAGTACCATGTATGATGTGATAGTTGCACAATAGGTAAAGCGATGACTACTTATAATATTGAGTTTAAAAACGATATTTTGCGGGTGAGTTTTGGTGAACCTGCACAAAATGATCAAATTGTCAAAGATGCTGCTGCGCGGTTAGAGGAAATGGCAAAATCGGGGGAACTCAGTGGAGGCCCATTACTGAGGATTAATGGACCGATTTCCATACCTGTGGCTTTTGTGTTGGCACATAAGTTAGCCCACATTTACGGAGCTATTGGCTTTTTTGATCCGAAAATAGGTAAATACGTGATTTGTATCACACACAATCCTGCATATAAACTGGGAGACTTGATTGATTAAAATCTTTTAGTTAGGGTTTTGGTGGGGTTAGTTTCAGGAGAATTTAGACATGGATAAGATGAATTCTGTTAATATTGCCATCGCATGGTGTTTGGCTTGGGGTAGTGAACGTCAACCGCAGTTTGATGTTTCTATTTTGCAACAAATGTGTGATGGTTTGAGGAATGGGGGAGAAGTACCAGAAGCGGTTAAGGAAATTGTTGAACAGGTTAGGGAATTAGAAGCTATTTCAGATGATGATTTTCCAAAAACTCTGGATGAGTTAAAGCAGAAATATTCTAATTTATGGAATCAAAATACTAAAATTGGTTTGGTTTATGGTGGTGTGACCAAGGTTAAAAGCTATGTTTTTGAATCTGAGAAACTTCCTGATATTCGTGGTGCTTCTGGACTTTTAGACCAAATTAACGTAATTGATTTACCTGCATTTTTTAATAAACCTACAGAATCAAATCTATATAGATTTTATCATCAAGATGTTAGAAAATGGTTAGAAAGTAACACGGAAGATAGAAATTTATTAGAAGCACTAATACCAGAATTAATAATTTATTCCTGCGGTGGTAATATTTTAGCTTTTTGTCCTGCTGCTTTTGTTGATGACTTAGCAAATATCATCGAAAAACGTTATACATATAGAACATTAACAGCTAACTCCTGTGCAGTTGGTGAAACATTTAGATTACTAGAAATTAAATTTGGATTACTCAGAGATAACATAGAAGATACTTTTTGGTTGGAACAGTATCAAGAAACTTATAAAGATGAATTAGTAGAATCATATTTTGGTAAACTTGAGGAAAGTTCAAACATAGAAGAGAACTTTAAAAACCGCAAAAGTTTTAATGAATTAACAACAAAACTAGCTATTTTATTTAATCAACGTCGTAGCGGTAACGATATAAGAAATCGTCCTACTCGTCGTTATCCCCCCATGTTTGAAACACATCCTTATTTAAGGAGAGACGAAACAGAAAAACGCTCTGCAATTACTCAAGCAAATGATATTCCTGGAAAACCATATTATTCTGAATCCTCTGCCATTAAGCGTAAATTTAGTGATAGAATGAAAAACCGAGAATCTCAAGAAAGTGATTGGTATAAAGAGGGAGAAAATCCCATAGATGATGGTTGGATACAAAGATTTGAGAAATTTTTAAAAAACGATGATTATAGGGAACAAAAATATACTGATGGTTCTAATTTAGAAAACGTTAAAATAGCTGAATCTTTAACACATTTGGGTAAAGTAAGTAATGGATATATTGCTTATATTTATGCAGATGGTAATAACATGGGTGGTGCAATTCAAAAAATTCGCACTCCTCAAAAATACCAGAATTTTAGTCAAGACGTAGATAATGCAACCAGATATGCAGTTTTTCTCACATTAGCTGAAAATTTACACCCGCGTCAATTACAAGGAATTGATGAATCAAAATCAAAATTAAAAAATGGCGATTTCATACATCCCTTTGAAATTCTTACAATTGGTGGAGATGATATTTTATTAATAGTCCCTGCTGACAAAGCTTTACAAATTGCCAAAATGATTGGTGAAAGTTTTGAAAAAATACTTTTGCGTGAAATTCAAATACCAGAGGTTGAAATAAAAGATGGTTACGAAGTCAAGGGTAAAATATCTGAAACTAATAAAATTCATCGCTTTGCTAAACAAATTTCAGGAAATAAACAATGTAGTTTGAGTATGTCTAGCGGTGTTTTAATTACTGCTTACAATACACCAATTTATTATGCAGAAGATTTGACAGAACAATTAATGAAATCTGCTAAAAAATATGCAAAATCCTTAAAAGAAAAGGGTTTTTATGGTGGTACAGTTGATTTTTTCACCATGAAATCAGTAACTATGATTTCCTCAAGTATAGAAGAATTTCGTAAAAAAGCTTTAACTTTTGATAAACTTAAACTTAAATTATATGCTGCACCTTACACATTACCTGAGTTAGAGAGATTTTTTCAATCTATTCAAGCATTGCAAAAAACAGAGTTTCCCAAATCTCAACTTTATCAAATTCGGAGTTTTTTAGCACAGGGTAGACGAACAGCAAGTTTAAATTATTATTATTTTCGTTATCGGTTAAACAAAGGACATTTACTTAAAGAAAACTTTGAAGATTTATGGTGTCCTGCAAAAACTAATAACGGTAATATTGCACCTTGGATGTGTGATATTAAAGAAGATTCAAAGGAAGAAAGTAAATATGAAACTATCTGGAGAGAAATGGTAGATTTATTTGGTTTAATCAAATTTGCAGATACTAAATCTCTAGAAAAATTAGAACAGGAAACTAAACCATGATACAACTTCAAACATTAATAGAAAATAATAATAGGCAAATTAAAACTTACACAATTACTGCCATAATTGATTCAGCTTTATGTGTAGGTGCGGGAGGTTCATCAGGTTCTTTAGCAGATAAACCTATTGTCCGTAATTCAGAAAGTAATTTATTAATTCCTGGTTCACAAATTAAAGGAAGAGTGCGTCATGAATGCGAAAAAATACTAAGAGGTTTAAATTGGGGAGTTTCTGAATCTCCTAATGCGGGAAGAATGGTAATTAGGAGAGATAATGCACCTGATAAATTTAAACGTTCTGAATATGAAATACCGGGATATGACAACACATATCATTGTTTAATTAGTCAGATTTTTGGTGATCCTATTTTACCATCAAGGGTGATTTTTGATGATTTGATATATACAGAAGAACCAGAAAATTTACCAGAAGTTATCCGTCCTGGTGTAACTATCAACCGTCGTCGTTGGACTGGAGAAGAAAAGAAACTTTATTTTTTAGAGACTTCACCAGCAAATGCAAAACTTAAATTTCAGGGACAGATACATATTCAACGGAGTTGGAAACCAGAAATACCAGATTATGCAAAGGTTTTAATTTTGATAGGTTTGAAACAAATTTATGCTTTAGGTGGTAGTAAATCTGCTGGTTTAGGTTGGTTACATTGGCAATTAGACGAGTTAGAAAATGAAGTTAAAAATATGAATTTAACAGAAATTTTGCAGTTTTTAGGAAGGGGTGAGATAAAATGAAAAGAATTGAATTACAAATTAAAGCCTTATCTCCTTTAGCAATTTCTCGACAAAAACCAGGTGGTTCTATTAGTGAATGTGAAGATTATATTCCTGGTAGTGTAATTCGTGGTGCGGTTGCGGGTGAAATTTTAAAGCAGTCAGGTCAACAGTTTAGTGATTTAAGTGAAAATGGTGGTGATTTTCAGGCTTTATTTTTAGGTGATGAACCTGCTATTTTTCAAAATGCTTATCCTAATATTCGCAAAGTTAAAAGTAAACATCAAAAAGATGATTTTAAATCAGAAGAAGAAGTAAAAATATTACCAACTACTGCTTTAAGTTCAAAGACCAACCCAGGTTTCAAAACTGAAGAAAATGGAAATGAAAAAGGAGTTTTTGACACTATTATTGATAGATTTTGTGCAGATTTGTATGGTTTCGCATACGAAACAAATTGTCCTAATGATGGAGGTAGAGTAGATTCACCAGGAATTACTTTTTATAGTGTATTTAATGATAAATACTATAAAATTTCATCTCAAAAACGTTTATTAACTAAGGTAGGAATAAATAGAAGACGTGCAACATCAGAAGAAGAAATTTTGTATAGCATTGAAGTTTTGAATGAGTCAGAATCAAAAGGGAAAAAGCCTAAACCTGTTAGTTATATATCCTCTATAATTGTTCCAGATAATTTATCACATTTACTCTGGGAGTTTATTGATAGAAATTCATTTAATTTTCGTTTAGGAGGTTCAACTTCACGAGGTTTAGGAAAAGTAGAAATTAATGCGGAAATAGGAGAGTTTACAAACAATATTCAAGAAAAAATAGAATTATTTAACTCTAAATTGTGTAAACGTTGGAAACAATGGTCAATTTTTGGTAATGCAATTAAAGAGTTCCCGCAAAGAACTTATTTTACATTAGATTTACAAGCAGATGCAATATTAACTGAAAATTGGCGACGCACAACGGTAATTTCTCCAGCTATGCTACAACAATTTACAGGAGTAGATGATTCATCTTTAGAACTTCATGCTGCTTACAGTAGTTATGACTATCGTTCTGGTTGGAATGCTGCTTGGGGGTTAATGAAAGATATAGAATTAGTAACTGATAAAGGTGGTGTTTACTTATTTAGTACCTCACATCGGGAAAAATGGTATTCAGCTTTAGATAAATTAGAATTAACAGGAGTTGGTGAAAGAACTTCTGAAGGTTTTGGACAGGTGCAAATTTGTAATGAGTTTCATTTAGTAATGAGAGAGGAAGCAGTATGAACGATTTTTCAGAACAACACAAACAATTAAAAATTCAAAAAGGTATTCGTCAAGCAGAAGATGATTTAGTTATTTGGATTCAAGATGCTTTAGATAAGACAACATATGAAGATTTAGAACCATCGCAATTTCGTAATTTAGTGCGTGTTGCTGACACTACAGATAGTGCAGAAGTAATTAAAAACTTTCTTAATTATCAAGTGGGACGAGATAAGAAATGGGGAAGAGGTGAAGGTTCTTTAGCTGCTCAAATAATTGATGATATTGATCATAACATCAAGAAAGCTGCTAAAATCATTGGTGAATGTTGTGAAGCTGATTTTAAACCTATTTGGTTAGACTTAATCCGTCGTTATTTAGGTTATGGTGCGCGTTATTTGAAATATAAGAAAGATGGAAATGCAGCTTAAATTGCTGTCAACTTTTCAATTAATAATCAAATTCAATAAATTAGGGTGTTGAGATATGTCAGAAAAAGTAATGCTAGTATTAATTGGAGGACGTAGTGCTGTTCCAGCAATTACAGGAGTCCTTCAGTTTCTTAATGATGTTGATAAAATAAAATTTTTACTGTGTGAGGGAGAGCAATATTTACAGTATCAAAAAAATGTAGAAACTGTTATAAAACAAGAACGTCAAGATTTATTTTATAATAATGAAAATGATCTAAAAAGCGTTGATCCAAATAACTTTGATCAAGTATATCTTACTGTCGAAAAGCTTTGTCAAGATGTAGTAGAGATAAAATATGTAAATTTAACATCAGTTCCTCAAACTATGGCTATTTCAGTCTATAGTTATGTTCAGAAAAAATATAAAGATATATTAGTATTTAGTGTTAATACTGACAAATCGCAGATTATACCATTAGTTTTTGGTAGTCAAACTTTACCTTTTAACAAGCGATTAACTGTAGAAAACTATATTGCTATGTATGGGTTTAACATTTTCAAAAAAAACAAGAAATATGAAAATAATAATAATTTAGAAGCATTACTAGAATATATTGTAGATCATATCGAATATTCAGTTCAAATACTTTCTTTAATTCGTCGTATTGCAGGTGAAGATATTAGACCTCCAAAGGGAGTAAAAATATCTGAAAAGGAATTATCAAAATTAGAGTTATCTAGTGAAAAACTAGAATTATTTCTAAAAAAATTAGAAGAATTTAAAATAATTAATAATCTTCAAATATCTAGCAAAAATATTAATTTTAAACTCGAAACGAAAGAGAATTATGCCTTTTTAAAAGGTAACTGGTTAGAAATATTTACATACTATTCAGCTAAACAGTGTAAATTTGATTCTGTTGAAATGGGGGTTGAACTTGACAACTATAGAGGTGAAGTAGATGTATTTTGTGTAAACAATGCTAACGCAATGATTTGTGAATGCAAAACTGGTCAAAAGCTAGATTCTGATGATTTATCCATTCTTAATTCAAAAGCGGAAAAATTAGGAGGAAATTATTGTATAAAATTATTTATTACTAGTGAATGTGAATTAGATGAAAAGTTTGTCAACCAAGCAAAAAATAATAGAATCGTTCTTGTATCAGGTAATCAATTGACTGATATAAATAAAATTTTGACAGATGAAATGCAAAATCCTACATATCCTAGACGTTAAATAAAAAATGAATATATTATTACGTCTTTCATAGTTATCACTTGATTAAAAAGCATCAGAATATATTACGAAATCACCCATGTTTGACACATTCAAAAACCGCCTAGAAATCACAGGAAAACTAACAACAATCACCGCATTAAGAATTAGTCAAGGACGTTCAACCGAACCTATCGGTACAGATTTACCCGTCATCAAAGACGCATTAGGACAACCATTAATCCCTGGTTCAAGTTTTAAAGGTGCATTAAGATCCCGTCTTGAAAGTTTCCTCAGAGGAATTGATGATAAATTTGCAGCTAACCCAGCAATTGAGGAAGAATGGTCTATTCCATCTAAAACAATAAAAGACAAACAAGGAAACATTATTAAGAAAGGGTTAGATACTATCAAACAAGAAATTGAAGATGAACTAAAAAATGATGAACAAAAAAATATTAAAGCTGATGAGAGACTTACAGAAGAAATTATCAAAAAAACAGATTTAATCTCTCGTCTTTTCGGTTCACCTTGGATAGCAAGTAAGTTCCAAGTCCGCGACTTAACCGTAGTAGATAATAGCTGGTTTGGACAATATCAAGAACGGGATGGAGTATCAATTGACCGAGATACAGAAACAGCAGCAGACGGCAAACTCTATGATTTTCAAGTAGTACCAGCAGGAACACAATTTGAATTCCGTGCAGTAGTTGAAAATGCCAAAAGTTGCGAACTGGGACTATTGATGATTGGGTTACATCAATTTGAAACCGAACAAATTCCTCTTGGTGGTGGACGTTCTCGCGGTTTGGGAGTTGTTAAACTAGAAGTAGATAAAATGTGGTGGCTTGATGTTGAGAATGATCCTGAAAAATTGTTAACATATTTACAAGAATTAGTTAATAGTAAAGTAGGAGATCAATTACCTACTTATCAAGAAGGTAAAGGTTTCAAAGATATTTGGACTCAAGAACTCATCAAGCACTTGACAGATAATATATCCAATAATTCTACAACCGCAACCCAAGCACAATAGTGAAGAGGTGGAAAATGGCTTTCAGTAATTACAAAACCATTGGTGAAGTCCTCAAAGCTTTCCAAGTTACCTACACAGAAGCTAATTTTATTAGCGAAATTGCTTTTAATATTTCTGACTATTTCCGTGAAGATTTAGAATTAATGATGCGCGATGCTGTCGTAGATAATTCAGAATTTGCCATCTGTGAAAATCTCATTTATCCTGTTCTCAAAGAAGTTTGGAAAATCTACCGTCAACATTTTATTTTATGGAGTCACCAATCATTAAATTATGATGAAAAATTATCAGGATTTCCTGAATATATTTTAGCTAAACGTTCTCCTTTAGGTAAAGTTGTTTTTGACAAACCCTACTTTATTTTAGTAGAAGCAAAACAGGATAATTTTGAGGGAGGTTGGTCACAATGTTTAGCGGAAATGATTGCTGCTCAAAGATTAAACAGCGAATATCAAATCATTATTTTTGGTATTGTTTCTAATGGTGCAACATGGCAGTTTGGAAAACTAGAAGATAATCAATTCACTAAAAATATGACTCCTTTTACTATCTATGAATTAGCTAAATTGTTTGCTGCTGTTAATTTTGTATTTCAACAATCTGAATTACAGTTGAATAATTTAGTTTTATCTGCTGCTTAACTTTACCTGAATTAATTAAAATTATGCACAAAAAACTTGTCAATCATTGCACCATAGATTTAAGCATTATTCCCAATGGACCGATACTTATAAAATCTGGAAAAGAAGGTGCAGACCCCACAAATCCCGATATGGCATTTGTTGAAACATTTCATAAGAATGGATGGTCAATTTACTTACCAGGAAGCAGTTTAAAAGGTGCAATTCGCGCTCATGCTGAACGTATTGTTAGAACCGTAGGTAGTGATAATAATACTAACAAAATTTGGGCAAGTGACCCAATGAAAGGTAATTATTTACCTGAAAAATTATCAAATCACGAAATATATAAACAATCATCATTTACAGATCAAATCTTTGGTAATACATCAATTGCTAGTAGAATGAGAATAGAAGATGCTTATCCCGTAGATATCCAAAAAGTAAGATTAGAAGAAAGAAATGGTGTCGCAATAGATAGAGTATTTGGTTCTGTTGCTGTCGGACCCTTCAATTATCAAGTCTGTACTGCGGGAGAATTTAAAACCAAAATACATTTAAAAAATTTCACCCTTGCACAATTAGGTTTAATTGGTTTGGTGTTACGTGATTTAAATGATGGTTGGTTTGGTTTAGGTTTTGCTAAATCTCGCGGTTTAGGAACTGTAAAAGTAAACTTAAATCAAGCAGTTGTCCAGTATCCAGGATGTCAACTCGATACTGAAAATAGCAAAATTCATCAACTAGGAAATTCACAAGAATGGGATACTAATTCTCTTTTGGGTGTTGGTGAATTTTTAACAGATGATGAAGCTAAAAAATATGGTTTTAAAAAACCAGACAAAAAAGATTCCGAAGGTTTTGCTGAGTCAATGGAATTCAATATTGGTGTCAAATTGACATGGGGAAATAATACTAATTCAGGTGTAAAAGATTTATTTGAACGTGCTGTTAATGTTTGGGGTGAGGTTTTGAAAGCATGACTCAAGAACTAAAACCAGGGTATGTCTATCATAGAAAATTGGTATTACCTGAAAACCTCAAGACTTTAATTACTTACGTTTCTCAATCTCCAAGTTATTATTTTCTACGCTATTCTCATTGCGTGAGTGGAATTTGTCAAAAATCACCTGATAAGATAGAAGAAATAGAAGGACAGGTTTTTAATTCTATCTGTGAAATGCGATGGAAAAAAATTAAATCTGGTTATGAAGTCTTAGTTTTGAGTAAACAGGAATTGAATTTAGAAAATTTTGAACAATTAACAGGTAAGTGGAAAATTTGTGATAGAAATGCTGTTTGGTATAATCCAGAAGAACCAAGGTTTCCCAAAGGTTTCATTTTTAAAGATGAGAATGATGAATCTCTCAATCCCAAAGATATAGAAATCAAACAAAGATATTTCCAAAATGCTGATACAGCAACTATTCATTTTGTCGCATTAACAGTTAAATAAAATGACAAATACACCAAAACCTAAACCCAGAAAACCACTACCTGCTCAATCTCCTATCCCTAATGATGAAAATATAAATAGTACATCTAAACCTTATCAGTTTGTTTCCTTTCCACAGGAAAGACCAAATTTAAAAAATCCAGTTGGACATGATAAATTTGATAAAAATCTTTTGCATGGGATTTTATTTTTAACTCTAAAAGTTAAAACTTCACTGCATATTTCTACTGGTGTAACTTCCCTTGGTAGTGATATTGCAGCTCGTGTACCTTTAATTAAAACAATGGTACAAGGAATTGATAAACATCTTTTAATTCAAGGAAGTTCTCTTAAAGGTTGTATTCGTTCTGTGTATGAAGCGATTACAAATAGCACTCTTGCGGTAGTTACTTCAAGATATCGAGATAAAATACCCAACGAAAGATTACCTTGTAAAAATAAACAAGAATTATGTCCCGCTAGTCAAGTATTTGGTGCTTTAAATTGGCAAGGATTAATTGAATTTAATGACGCTAAATGTGAAAATATCGGTTTTAATACAGGATTTATGCCATCCTTGTATCGTCCCCGACCTGAACCCGGAAGCGCGTATTTTAACACCAGAGGAAAAGTAGCTGGACGCAAATTTTATTATCATACAATTCGCGCTATTGAAAAAGGAGAAAATCAAGGAACTCCAGTTCAACAAGCTGCAAAAGAATACACTTTTACAACTCAATTGCAATTTAAAAACCTCAAACCCGAAGAATTAGGAACATTATTTATTATTCTGGGACAAGATGCTAATTATCCCATAGCTTTAAAAATTGGTGGTGGTAAACCGATTGGGATGGGAACAATGACTGTAGAAATTTCCCAAGCTAAGATATTACAAAATATTGATGATTTGCGATCGCACTATTCTAATTATACTCCTAATCAGGATCATTTTCTCAACGGAGAAACCCTAAAAAAATTCATCCAAACCCAAATCAAAACTGCACATTCTCAACTTATACAAACTCCCCAACTCCAACAACTTGCAGAAGTTTTACGTTACCCAACTGACAGAGAATCACCAGAAGGAATGTATTAATGTCAACCACAGAATCTTTAACAGAAACAGAATCCCAGCTTGCACATAATTTAGCCATAACTTTGGTTAAAGAGGAAACTGATGTTAACGAAGTCGGAAAAGTAATTGCATATCTGCGGAGTATTATTAATGAACCTGATGCAGGAAAGAGATTTTTTAGTTACCTGAAAACTCTTGTAAATCATGGTAGACAAATTGGACACAGTGGCCGCACCGCAGGTTTCTATCGCAGTATAGAAAATGCCTGTAATCAATATCTACAAAATCAACAAAATAACAGCCAAACTATGTTAAAAATACTAGGTTGGGCTATGCGTTTGATGCGATATTACAAAGTTAGTCCGATTGAGGAAATCTCTGTTTCTGAGGTTGCAGAAATTTCTGAACGTCAAGCGGAAATTGCCGAAGTTATTAGTAACAATAAGTTTGAAATTGATCAAGTTATAGAAGCTACAATAACTGCAATTAAGGGAAATAGGGTCACTTATGAGATTTTGGGAACTATTAAGTTGACTCAGAAAGAACCGAAAAAAGCAGCTTCTTTAAATGAGGGACAGGTGGTACGGGTGGAGATTTTAGAACTTAAAGATGATGGAAGTATCAAAAAGGTTAGGTTGATTGATTAAACCAATGATTAGTAGTCGTTATCAAATGTTTGCTATATGACCCTACTTAGGACTGATATAGTTGTTTTTTCTACTTTAAAAGTGCTAAAATTGCATAGTAGAAATCAAATTATAGAGAGGATCATACTTTATGAATGAATCAAAGAAGGTCTATCTTAAGACCAACAGTAGTCGACTAATAGTCAGTATATGCTCAGAACCAGTGTGCAAATATACTTACCAAAGCCAGTCCAGTTATTTCAATAAGTATCATTTCTTTTACGATGAGAATAGATATTCAGATTTAAAATACTATGCAATATAGTAAGTAGGTAAACAAAAAAAATTAAAGGTGTGTAAAGATAAGTAAATACGGAAAAACATATATTAGGGTGATGTAAATATGGGGTCAAGGTTAAGGATATTCCTGACAAAAAAACAAGATAGAGAGTTGTTTGACCTGAGAACAGCGAAAGTACCGCAGAAAGTAAAAGATAGAGCTGAAGTAATCAGATTAAATGCAGATGGTTGGTATGTGGAAAAAATAGCGGCTCACTTTGATTGGGGAGAGCAAACAGTAAGAGTCGTGTTGAATAAGTGGGAAAAAGAAGGAATAGAAGGACTCCATGAGTTACCAGGTCGAGGGAGAAAGCCAAAATTGGTGGAAGCTGACATTGAATATTTAGAAAAATGCTTGAAAGAAGAAGCACAAACTTATAACAGTAAGCAATTAGCAGAAAAACTGGATAAAGAGCGTGGGATAAAAGTAAGTACCAACACAATCAGACGGGGACTAAAAAAAAAGGGGTGATTTGGAAGCGGATAAGAATAAGTCATCAAGCAAAACAAGATCCAGTGACTCGTGCAAATAAACAAGCAGATATGGATATGTTAGAACTGGCTGCGGCTAGTGGAGAAATAGACCTAAAATATTTGGATGAATCAGGATTTTCAGCTTGGAGTGATTCAGGTTATACATACTATCAAAAAGGAGAACAAAAAAAGCTCGAACAAACAAAAAGACGTGGACGCAGAATCAGTATTATTGGGCTATTTCAGCCATTAATTAGCTTTATTTATGGTCTAGTAATTGGAGGAGTTAAGCGCAGTTCTTACATCAAAATGATGGAACAAGAGGCGCAAGAAGCATCTGAAAGTAAACGAATGAGAGTCATAGTTCAAGATAATGGACGAATACATTGTTGTAAAGAAGTTCAGGCATTATGGACAAAGTGGGAACAAATGGGTTTATATATGTTTTTCCTTCCTAAATATTGCTCGGAAATGAATCCAATTGAATTAGAATGGCAACATCTTAAACGAGATGAAATTGCTGGAAAAATGTTTGAGGATGAATTAGAACTAGCGTATGCAGTTATGGATGGTGTTGAAACCAGAGGTAAAAAAGGAAAACACCGGACAGAACGTACTAAATTTAACAAAGCCAATTAGGTTAACTTTTCTTTACATACCTTTAAATTTTTCTGTTAACCTACTTATTTTATTTATTTTTTAGTCAAGTTCTACTAAAAACTAGAAACTTGCCTAAAATAAAGGGAGTTGCTAAAACTAGTCTTTACTAACTATGTTTTCTCTCCCTTTTTTAAAACAACCAACATTGAGTGAAAGAGCAAATTATGAGTGAACAAACAAAAAATAAAGTATATTTAGTCACAGGTATGAGAATCGCAATCGACAGTGAAGATGGTATTTTAATAGCAGGAATACTTTCAGATAATCCATTTATAGAGAATCAAGAATCTGATTCCTCGGTAAACCCAATAGCTAACTTTGCATTTACTCGACAACAAGCTGCTTTTTTAAGAAATCGTCTAAATGAATTCCTGAAGGAAGAAGAATGACTAATTCAACATCTAAACGCAATCACGCAATAAAAATTTTTCAACCTACTGCTTGGAGTAAATTTCGTTCATCTGACCTAAACTTAATTAGCCAAAAAAGTCATGATGCCGTTTCTGAAATCAATGACTTGGTAAGAAAATTATCTAAAGTAACCCATGTAAAAAGAGTACAAGCTATAGCTCCAAACTATCCAGATAAACATTGGATTGAGTTTGAATTACAGTTATATCCAGATACTCAGTTATCATCTGAAGCCTGGGATAAAGTGCAAGATATGGTAATTGATTGTGAATGGATGTTAAGGGATAAATCTACTGAAGACTGGTACTTTCATGCTGTAGTAGTTGATAAGCTTTCACTCATTCGAGATGCTTCAAAGATAGTTAATGATTCCTATCACTTAAAAAGTTTTGCCAGCTTTCATCTCAACCTAGTTGTGAGTTAATTATCTCTAATCAAGTGTTTATATAAAAATGACTTGTGATCACTACCTTCAACAAGCTAAAAGCAATGAACAGGCAGCAAAAAGCCTTGAAAATACTTTTCCAGACTGGGCTGTAACTATATGTTTTTACGCAGCACTGCACTGTGTAGAATACTATGCTTGTGTTAGAGGATCTGATATAGAACAGGAATATCCTGGAAAATCTCCTCATGAGCGTCGTCGCAATTATGTGATAGGACTAGCAAGCCAACTAAAAAATCGCAACTTAAGGAAAGTTTATCAAGATTTAGAGGATGAGAGCCGGAAAGCCAGATATCTCCAAAATCTGACTACTAATGCAAAAGTATATTACACTCAGGATAAATTTAAGGTTAGAGAATCTTTTCAAAGAGTACAGCAAATTAGGGAAATATTAGGTATCTGAGATATTAAAATCCTCGCAAGGGGACGGAAACTAACATCCGTTATATACTGACTAACAGTCCACTACTGTTACCATATAAACTCCATCAGGAGACGGATAAACCAATCCGTGAGATGCTGGATAATTAATTACATTAATTCCTATCCCATCTCTCTTCCCCGCAAGGGGATTAAAACTACTAACTAGCCAAATTCTGCTTAAAAAATAAAAAACCAGCCTGACATAAATAAAGTTGGTTAAATTACTGTTGACTACGTAAGCCAATTGCAATTTTAAGCGGACGAACACAAGAAATAATCCAGCCAACTCTATATGGAATGGGAAACCAGGACAACCGTTGGTACTGTTGAAGGAATTAATAATAAGCTGAAGCTGATTAAAGGTTTTGGGTATGGATTTAGAAACTTTGAAAATTTCCGAATTAGATGTTGATTAAATTGTTTTTTTTATTTAAAAGTTCAGTATAAGAACTACCGAAAAGCCAATAATTTTTATTTTATTTTTTATTCATGTACTGTAGATATCAATTGAGTAGAAAATATTTTTCTGGAAATTTTTCTGTAATGATCATAATGGGTTGGCGATTAGCAAAAACTCGATAAGTCCTAAAAAGTAATGGGGTGTCTGGAGTAGTATCTACAAAATAATCTGATAGTTCTTGGGCTGGTTCTTTGCCAATAGAAATTATTTCTTTAAAGGTTTCTAACCGGAATTCTATCCACAGTCTACCTATGGTTGTTTTAGAGGTTAATAATTGGGTTCTAAAATTTTCGTCTAGCCTTTCTAGAATAATTTTAGATTCTGCATAAACAAAATTTTTCTGGCTATTTGTACCTTGTAAAAGAATTGATCGATCAATTATTTCGCTGCCTATTTCTAATTCTAAATCTGGGAGATTTTGATTATTAGTATTAATTGATTCAGAAATTTTAACTAATTGTATTCTTTCTCCTAAATACTGTTCTAATACACTTGTTAATGTGCCATCATTGGTTAAGATAATTCTTTGCAGAAAATTCAGATCAGACCAGACTATCTGATTACTATTTAATATTTTTGGTAAATCTTGTTTCATGCTTTGAGGTTTATTTACTTTGAGGTTTATTTACTATAACAAGACAGTGTAAAGAATGTGACGATTTATGGTAAAAAAAGATAGGTCAGCTATTGTCAATAAGAGCAATAAGAATGAAAATGTTACCTTTATTTTATCAAAAGCACTTAAAAAGTCAATTGAGTCTAGCAGAATATCTGTTCTTCAAAATTTTCGTTTTGGTGAACATCTTACAGTCAATTAAAAACGTGAATTTAGAAAGGTTAGTGAATGGGCTACCATGACCAATTAAATTTGAAAGTATAAAAAAAGAATACAAAGATTTATCGTTGCATAAATGCGGGCTGAATTGGCGATTAAAAGCATTGAAAAGTCGTTCTAAATTGAGTGAAATCATCCCAGGATTCAGCAAAGCCGTTACACATTTTCAGAAAAGTTCCGATGATATGTAGGTTTTACCAAGTATTGCTAACAAGATAAAAAACGGTGAAGATATTCTTTTAAAATTAAGATGACACTATCACAAATTAATCATTATGTCTTTAACAGAAGAAATTCTTTCCCAACTCCCTGGAAATGTATTAAATAGCCTACGTCGCACAGACGAAATTTTAACATCTCTGCGAACAGATAATCAAACTATCCCAGAAGTAGTCCAACAAAACCCTGAACCTTTAACCACTGTAGACTGGGATGTAATTATCTGCGGTGGAACATTGGGAATTTTGATTGGTTGCGCTTTAGCCGTTAGAGGTGTCAAAGTAGCACTATTAGAAAGAGGAATTTTAAGAGGAAGAGAACAGGAATGGAATATTTCTCGTCAAGAATTATCCGTATTAACTGAACTCAACCTACTCACAGAAACCGAACTACAAACCACCATAGTCACAGAATATAACCCTGCACGAGTTAGTTTTACTGGTGGTACAGAAGTTTGGGTAAAAGATGTTTTAAATATCGGAGTAGACCCGATTTATCTATTAGAGACTTTAAAAACTCGCTTTCTTGCTGCGGGAGGAAAGTTATTGGAAAACACACCTTTTCAGGAAGTAGTAATACATCCCAACGGAGTCATAGTTAATAATCAATTTAAAGCTAGATTATTACTTGATGCAATGGGGCATTTTTCACCCATTAGCAAACAAGCACGTCAAGGGAAAAAACCAGATGCACTGTGTTTAGTAGTGGGAACTTGTGCCGAAGGTTTTCCGGAAAATGAATCTGGGGATTTGTTGTTATCTTTCACTGCTTTAAAAAATCAATGTCAATATTTTTGGGAAGCTTTCCCTGCTAAGGATGGGAGAACCACTTATTTATTTACCTATATGGATGCAGCACCCCAGCGTTTAAGTTTAGAAGATTTATTTGAGGAATATTTGCACCTGTTACCAGAGTATCAAGGTGTAGAAATTAGTCAATTAAATTTTAAACGAGGGTTGTTTGGTTTCTTTCCTAGTTATCGTCAAAGTCCTCTACAAACTCCCTGGGATCATATTTTAGCACTGGGAGATAGTAGCGGTAATCAATCACCTTTAAGTTTTGGTGGTTTTGGGGCAATGATTCGTCATTTAGAAAGGTTGACTTTTGGTATTGAAGAAGCATTAAAAACTGATCAATTATCATTTTCCTCTTTAGCACTTCTGCAACCTTATCAACCTAGTTTGAGTGTAACTTGGTTATTTCAAAAAGCCATGAGTGTGGGAACTAATCAACAAATTCCCCCTGATCAAATTAACCAACTTCTCTCTGCTGTATTTGAGGAAATGCAAAAATTAGGAACTCCGGTTTTAAAACCTTTTTTACAAGATATTGTCCAGTTTTCAGCTTTAACCAAAACTTTATTAAAAACTGGTTTTTCTCATCCTATCTTAGTCGCTAACATTATTCCCCAAGTTGGTTTGTTGAATTTAATTGATTGGACATTAAATTATGTAAATTTATTTGTTTTCACTCTTTTATTTTCTGTTGTTTCTATGTTAGAACCAATAATAAAAAATCTGCCCACAGATCAACAATATTATTGGCATCGTTGCCTAGATGGCTGGAAATTCGGTTCAGGAAAGGATTACAAAGAATAAAATATTAATAAAATCAGAGGATAGTAATGATTGAAAATAAATCTATCAGGGTAAAATACTTTCGGGTACTAATTACTTTACTCCAAGACCGGGAAATATTTCTGGAAGAAATCCGCCAAGGGGTAAGATTACCTCATAAAATTATTTCATTATTGGTTTGTAGTTCCATATTTATTGCCATTTATGGCGGAATTATTGGTGCTTATCATAGCTGGATGCAAGCTATATCTTCAGCGGTGAAATTACCTGGACTTTATTTAATTACCTTACTAATATGTCTACCAACTTTGTATTTTTTTAATATCATTTTTGGTTCTCGACGTACTTTTGGACAGCATTTTGCTTTAGTTTTAACAGCAGTTTCTGTCACCAGTGTTCTGTTATTTAGCTTTGCCCCAATTACACTATTTTTTCTGATTACAATTAATAATTATCAATTTTTGATTTTGTTAAATGTAGTCATTTTTGGCTTAACCGGATTCATTGGTGTTTATTCTTTATATAATGCTAGTAAGATCATTTTAGAACAAGATAACCAAGGTAGTGATCTTAGAACTAGAATTATTAGGGGTTGGTTATTTCTTTATGCTTTTGTTGGTAGTCAACTAGGATGGACACTAAGACCTTTTTTTGGTGTGCCAGATTCGGTGTTTCAATTGTTTAGAGAAAGGGAAGGAAGCTTTTATTTAAGTATTTTACAATCTATCGGTTATATTTTAGGATTTCGTTAAATAATCAGGGGTAATAACAATGATTAACCAGCAAAATTATGTCCAGCAGCACTTTAGTGTTTTGATGAGTTTGTTACGCGACCGTCAAGGTTTTTTAGAGGAAATTCGTCAAGAAGTTAGATTACAAAGTAAAATCAGTTCTTTGTTTGTCACCAGTTCCATATTTTTCGCTATTTATGGGGGAATTATTGGTGCATCTCACAGTTGGATGCAATCTTTATCTTCAATCATTAAACTCCCAATTTTTTACTTATTAACCCTCATTATTTGCTTTCCAACTCTGTTCTTTTTTAATATTTTGTTTGGTTCTCGGAGTACAGCTAAACAGCATTTTGTCATCTTGCTGACAGCGGTTTCTGTAATTAGTGTGTTGTTGTTTAGTTTAGCACCTGTGACACTTTTATTTATGATCACAGCACCTAATTCTTATCAGTTTTTTAAATTATTAAATGTTGTAATCTTTGGAATTACAGGTGTTTTTGGAGTTAAGTTTCTCTATGAAGGAATGCAGTTACTTTCAGAAGATTATAAAGATAGAGGAATGCAGTTACTTCCTAAAAATGAAGAATATGATACTGACAATGAATATGAAAATCAAGAAATACAGTTACTTTCAGAAGATTATAAAAATAGAGAAATGCAACTACTTCCTAAAAATGAAGAATATGATACTGACAATGAATATGGAAATCAAGAAATACAGTTAGTCTATGAAAATGAACTCAAGTTAATTCCTGAGAATAAACCACATCAGCCGAAAAAATTAACTACTAAAAATGATGAAGTTGGTAAAAAAACCAGAACCACAATTTTAAGATCCTGGTTATTTCTTTATGGTTTTGTTGGTGTGCAATTAGGATGGTTTTTGCGTCCTTTCTTTGGTTCACCTGGTACTGATTTTCAGTTATTTCGCACCATCCAAGGTAACTTTTATTTAGATGTTATTAATGCTATTTCTCAAATATTAGGAGGTAAATAATTCCCAATTTTTAGTTAATTTTGAACTAAAGCTCAACTACAAACTATTTCTTCTATCTAAAAATTTCAACTGTTGATATAAACAACGAATTAAGGGTAAACTGAAATCATTTGCTGCTGCTATTCTTAGTGGGTTGCCAACTATTGCTTCTACTTCTAAAGGGCGGTTTTCATCAAAATCTATTTTCATGCTGGTGCGATAGGGTTTCATGTTTACAGTGTATTCCAGCATGGTGTGAATAAAACTATCAGGAAGTATCCTCCCTGTACTTTTTGCCCCTAATTGTACTTCAAACATCAATTGTTCAACTAATGTCCGCGTGTACAAATTTGTCATTAATTCATCTGTTGTCGCATCCAGAATTACAGATAAACCATTGTAAGGAATATTCCAAACCAGTTTTTTCCAACGTCCTAATAATAAATCTTCTGTTAATTCTATTTCAATACCAGCATTTTCAAAATCTTTCGCAATTGCCCTCATTCTTGCTGTAATTCCCACGGGATGATAATTTAAAGCATATTCACCCAACGTAATTTTTCCATAGTCTAAATGATGAATATGTCCTGCGCCAACTTTGTTAGAACAAAGAAAACATAAACCACCTATGACTGTGACATTATTAACAATTTGGACTACTTCTGTTTCTATTCCTAAACCATTTTGTAATACTAATACTATGCCATTATTCTTGACAACTGGTGGTACAATTTGCGTTAATAAATGGTTTTGTGTTGTTTTCAATGCCACTACTACCACATCACAGCTTGGCATTTTATTTACATTGTTGTATGCGTTGACTTGCGGAAGTAGAAAGTCACCATCTTTTGATTCGACTATTAAACCATTTTGACTAACTTGTTGATAATCACTGTTCAGTAAAAAGTGAACTTCATTACCAGCTTTTTGCAGTTTAGCACCATAAAAACCGCCTAACGCGCCAGTTCCTAGAATTGCATAACTTAAATTGCCCATTTTATCTATTAATGAATCTTAATAAAGTCATAAATTGTTATTTTACCAGGATTTGAAGTTTATAAAACTTAAACATGATTTACTATTCTTTAGAACTATTGGTAGATATGAGGTGACATTAATGGCTGATATTGTTGATATTGCAGTTAGTAATGATTCGTTTAACACTCTGGTAGCTGCGGTACAAGCTGCTGGTTTAGTAGAAACCTTGAAAAGTCCAGGGCCTTTTACAGTCTTTGCACCTACGGATGATGCTTTTGCGAAGTTACCACCTGGTACAATTACAACTTTGCTACAGAATATTCCTCAGCTAACCAGAATTTTAACCTATCATGTTGTTCCAGGAAAGCTGACCAAGGATGATTTGGCTAAATTGGGTACAGTGACTTCTGTAGAAGGTTCTCCGATTAAAATTAATTGTGATGATGGTTTTGAAGTGAAAAATGCCACAGTTTTAGCAGCAGATATTGATGCTGATAATGGCATAATTCACGTAATTGATACGGTAATTTTAATGGGTTAATTTAGCAATGGTGGGCTTTGTCCACCATCTCTGAATTATTTATGTGATGATTTTAGTTGATTGAATGCAGTGAATTCTTTAAATTATGTAAAATAATCAATGTGATTACTCACTATTACGATAAGATAAATATAGGTAAATAAATAAATGTTAAACTCATAATCATAAGCTAATCTTATCATCAAAAATTAATGCTTGATTTCACTGCTTTATTTGAATTTTCCCGCGCTAATTGTGCTGGTATTTGTACTTTTCTTGTACCTGCAAACATCCTAGCCACATTGTTAACTATCATCCTCGCTGTGTTAAACCGCCCCACATTACCAATCTTACCAGCGGTAGGGTTTGCTAGTATGTTTGCTAGTATAATGTTGCTGCACGTTTACACTTGGTTTGTGATCGGTGTGGTGATGCTACCAACCTATATTTTATTAGGTTTAGCAACTACTTGTTTACTAACTAATTTAGTGATGATGATCTGGCGCAGAAATTCTCTACAATTAGGTTATTTTTGGAAATACAGTAGATAATATTATTCCCAGTCTGAGACTGGGAAATAGATTAATGTCTGCTATTTAGAAAGAATTAAATCTACAGCAGATTTTAAATCGGGAAGAATTAAATCAGGTTGATACATTTCTAATTGTGTGCGATCGCGTATTCCACTTTCTACAGCTATCATTTTCACACCGTGTTTTTTAGCTGCTGTAATATCTGCTTCTGTGTCTCCCACCATCCAAGTTTGAGTAGCTGGAGGAAGTTCTTTGACAGCTTTGGCCATTAACAATGGTTTATCTTCAATATCACGGGTTTTTACATAGTCATTACTCAAACAATAACGACGGTTTTCTGGGAAAAATTCCCCTAAATTATATTTATCAACAGCATAGTCTAATTCTCTGACTCGACGCATCGTCATCACCACTAAATCAATTCCTGCTTGTTGTACTTTAGACAAAGCATCTATCGCACCGGGAACAGGAATATCATATTGAAAATATGGTTGGGTGTGTACAGTTTGCTTGCGAATTTTAGTAAATTCCTCAGCTTGTTTTGCATCCAAACCTGATTTTAAAGCAATTTGTTTTTCAGGAGTGTGCGATCGCTTGAGTTGCCAAAATTCCGGTTTAGAAAGTTTTATCACTTCTTGATCAGGATATTTGGTTTTCTGCAAACACAATTGATAAACTTGATAATACCTCTCGGAAACATCCATAATTGGACCATCAAAATCAGTAATTAGTCTCAGCATTAGTTGATAATGTTAATTTTTTTTCATTATCTCAGTAAATAGGGATCTGAAAATTATGAGAAACTTCTTTACTCTCACCTGTCACCTGTCACCTGTCACCTGTCACCTCTTCCCTCACAAAACCCCGTTTTACCTGTTCATTTTCAATAGCTGTAAATAAAGCCCGAAAATTGCCTTCACCAAAACCAGCAGCTTGAGAACGACGTTCTATAAACTCAAAGAAAAATGTAGGTTCATTAAAAATCGGTTGGGTGAAAATCTGTAATAGTAAAGCTTCTAAAGGTGCATCTTCCTGGGAGTCAACTAAAATTTCTTGTTGAGCGATCGCTTGTAATTCAGAATGTGATAAAGGCAATTCTAACCGCTGTTGTAATTGTAAATAATAACTTTCGGGGACAGAAAGAAAAGATAAACCAGCAGACCGGAAATGAGCGATCGCCTTCACTATATTTGGAGTTCGTAAAGCAATATGTTGAACACCAGAACCACAATTTACATCTAAAAATTCCTGAATTTGAGAATTAGGAGAAGATGGTTCATTAATAGGCAATTGTACATTACCATTAGCCGAAATCATCACCTGACTATGCAAACCAGAACGTTCAGTATGAATATTAAAACTTTGCTGAGGTTGAAAATCAAAAATCAAACTGTACCAATTGACAGCAGATTGTAAATCACCCGCAGGTACATTCAAAACCACATGATCTATAGCCGTAAAACTATCCTCATCTCTCCATGATAACTGACGATTATCAATACTTCTTTCGATCAAAGAATGAGTCAATCTACCCCAAGCGGCAACCTTGGAATATTTACAAAATACACTATTCCTCACAGGTTGTAAAATCTTTGCACCATTAGCTTTAGCCTTTGCCGTTGCTGCTTCCACATCCGTCACCATAAACGCTATATCCGCCACACCGGGAGGTTGATGACGCAAAAACTCCGCCACTGGGCTAGTAGATAATAATGGTGAAGATAGCAAGAAATAGACATTGCCATTTTTTACCACTTCTGTACAAGTGTGAAAAGACTTTTCCTGATTTCCAAAAGTAGGGAAAGAGGAATTAACTACTGCTTGAAAACCCAGACATTTAACAAACCAATTGCGCCATCCTTGGGCATCTTCTACATAGAAGTGGACGTGATCAATTTGCAGCATATTTTCTGAAATTCCAGAGCAACAGCTTTATTATCAGTGCAATTTGCAAATTTTTCCTGATTTGATAAATTTACTTACTTGTACTGATTGAAAATTGTGAATCCACAGTAGCAGATTCACCTTGAATATTGTGTAGTTAAAAGAACAAATGACTATCTGGTTGAATATTAATTTCCATGGGTACAGCTTCAGGTGCAGCAGATAAAGCATAGAAAATTGCCTCAGCCGCAGTGTCACAACTAAGCATTTTACTTCTGTCTACTTTTAAACTGACGTTATTCCAAAATGGAGAATCTACACCACCAAAATAGAAGAGAGTAAACTTAACACCAAAGCGTTTTAGTTCTTCTGCCATACACTTACTAAAACCCACAACCCCAAATTTAGAAGCAGAATAAGCCGCAGCCATCGGCATGGAATGTTTACCCAAAATTCCCACGATATTGCAGATATGACCAGATTTGCGTTTTTGCATTTCTTTGGCAGCTGCTTGAGAAGTGTAAAAGCTACCTTTTAAATTCAGATCCAAAATTCTCTCTAATTCTGCTGGTTCTATGTTGTTATATCCTTTAAGAATACCTAAACCAGCAGCATTGACTAAAATATCAATTTGACCAAAATGTGCCAGAGTTGTTTGTATTAATGCTTCTACTTGTTCAGGTTGAGTGATATCCGTGGGAACTGTCAACACTCGTCCCGATAACTCATTTGCTAATGTGGCTAAATTAATGCCATCCCTAGCAGCCAATACTAATTTAGCCCCTACATTTGCCAATTTACGAGTCAAAGCTGAACCAATTCCACCACTAGCACCAACGATGACAATAACCTTATCCTGCATAACTGTGTTTTAATTTTGTTTACATTTCTTTACAAAGTATAGCAGGAGATGGAGAGTTGGGTATTGGTTTATTCATCTCCTACTGCTCCCCCGGCCTCCTTTAAGGAGTTAAATGGAACACATTTAAAGAAATAGAAACAATACTTAAAAAAGTTAAAAAACCAATAGTATCCAACAGGGTAGTTACTAACGGACCACTCATCAATGCAGGGTCTAACTTGAGTCGTTGTAATCCTATTGGTAACAGAGTACCTAAGCTCACAGCAATCATTGTATTTGTAGCCATCACCACACCTGCTACTACAGCCACCCATCTCTCTTCCGGTTTAGCCCAAATTAGAGAAAGTAACATCATGGTTACACATAAAACAACAGCAGTACCAAAACCGGCGAGTAGTTCTTTACGGAGAATTTTCCCCGTGTCCTTGGGTGTAACTTCACCTACCCCTAAACCACGAATTGTGACTGTTAAAGCTTGAATACCTACCGTCCCCCCAGTGTTGGAAAAAATAGGCATAATCACCGCTAAAACCGGGACAGCAGCAATTACCTGTTGAAAGGGAGCGATCGCACTAGCAGCGCCAATATACAATCCCATAATCCCCAATAACCAAGGTAAGCGTTTTCTAATAGTCACATGAGCAGGGGACAAAGCTTCTTCATCACCACTGACACCTCCTAATTTTTGGATGTCCTCTGTAGCTTCTTCTTCTAAAATATCAATGACATCATCAATGGTGATAATTCCTACTAATCTTTCCTCTCTATCAACTACAGGAATAGCAATTAAATCATAACGTTGCATGACTCTAGCAACTTCTTCCTGTAGGGTTTCAGTTTTCACTTTCACCACATGAGAACTGGCAATATCTTTAATTAAGACATCGGGAAAAGTAAATAATAATTGACGCAAAGAAACAACACTAACTAATTTACGATTATTGTCTGTGACATAAGCGTAGTAAATTGTCTCTTTATCTTCATCTTGTAAACGGATTTTATTTAACGCTTCACCAATAGTTAAACCTTCTTGTAACCGCACATATTCAGTAGTCATTACCCGTCCAGCAGTTCCTTCTGGATAACCTAAAATAGTTGCAGTAGCTTGTCTTTCTTCTGGGCTAAGTTGTTGAATTAATCTTTTTACCACTCCCGCTGGCAGTTCATCAAATAAATATGCCCTTTCATCAGGACTCATTTCTTCTACCAGATTCACAACTTGTAAATCTTGGAGAGAATTTAAAAGTTCTTCTTGTACTTCTGTCGGTAAATATTCAAATACATCTATCGCTCGACCTTTATTTAGTAAACGAAAGGCGATCGCCCTTTGTTTTTGAGGTAATTGGGCAATATATTCTCCCACATCCACTGGTTGCAAATGGTTCAAATCCAACTTTAACTGATTGAGGTCGGCAACATCCAATGAATTGCGAACTTCCTGTGTCAGCATAATAAATTCCTCCTAATGTCTCCCCCTCGCTGGGAGACTAAATCGCCAGCTTAGGGGAGGATACTACTGCCATCTGGTGGACTTTTGTCCATAAACTCTTAAAAACTCAATATGAAAATTTTACCAAGCAATCGTTAGTTTATCATCCTACCCTATTATGGGTGAATATGATAGCCTTACAGAAACAATACTCTTTTTAGGTAGTATTATACACTGGTATGTATTTGGTTGGTTTGATTTCTCTTTTGTGTAGATCAATGTAAAGATTCTACTACCGTTACAGTCCATGTCAAGTCCATTAATCTATCTTACTAGAAATCTTTACACAATCAAAATATTTGTAAATTGACATCTAGTTATTGTTTTTGTTATTTCGTTTTTTTAAAATTAGTAACCTGATATTTTAATCATGTTCAAATATCAAATTTAGTTTGATTAAATAAAAGTACAAATTACCTAAAAAATGACTAAATAATGACTAAATGTACAACTAACTACATAAACACTCAGCTACTATCAGTATTCAGTAATAAAAACCTTTGAATCCAAAGATTTGTGATTAATTTTTGTACTTCATTTACCCCGCAATATGCTGTAATTTTGATATTCAAAAATAACCCATTTTTATGAATAGGACTTACACACAAGTTATGGAAAAACGTATCGCTCAAGCGAAAGCTCTCCCTACTTCTCATACCCCTGATAACCTGTATAATCCCCCACAACACCCCAAACCCCACACCCCCCAGACATTAACCCTCTGGTAAACTGTCAAATACCTGTTGAACTAACTGCTTAGTTTTATTTTCCAAAAGTTGCCACTCTACTTCTCCTGATTCGTCTATTAAACTGGTATCAATATCAACTTCCATATTCTCTGGAGTGTAATTAAAAAAACACACTTGATAACACAGATCCCATAAATCCACGTTTACTTGCTGTTCTTGACGTTGCAAGCGCAGATGGTATCCTGGATGGGGCATCGGCAAAAGAGCAAGATTTTCCTTAATCTCTTGTAGCTGTGTTGGTGTAGCAGTTTCCATTTCTGCCAGTAACTGTGTCACCATACCTTTTGTTTCATCAGTTGTACAGGCTGGCCAAATTAGTACATCATGGTAAGTTCCTTGCCAATCAGATACATCTAAATGTTTACGGATATTATCCACAACGCGAATAAAAGCTGGCTGCATGAGGATCTCAGCTTGTTGCCATATAGCGGGATTTGTTATC
This sequence comes from Okeanomitos corallinicola TIOX110, assembly GCF_038050375.1. Classification (NCBI taxonomy): domain Bacteria; kingdom Bacillati; phylum Cyanobacteriota; class Cyanophyceae; order Nostocales; family Aphanizomenonaceae; genus Okeanomitos; species Okeanomitos corallinicola. The sequence goes on from NZ_CP150886.1 coordinate 4,220,924, forward strand.
TTAGGTGGCATTGTTAGTTAACAGGAATACTAAACAAAACTTAAAAATTTGTTGGTTTTATTAAAAAACTGCATTTTTAGTCTAAATCTTTTCTCAAGATAGCGGATTTCTGGGAAGAAAATTTGGAGATATTGACTACTATCTAAAAAAAGTAAGTGTTAAAACTGGGGAGAGAACATGATAGGCAAACTACTAGATCACCGATATCAAGTTATCAGAGTTTTGGCAACGGGAGGATTTGGTCAAACTTATATTGCTGAAGATACTAGGCGGCCTGGTAATCCCATTTGTGTTGTCAAGCATCTCAAACCCGTCAGCACTGATCCAAAAATCTTTGAAACTGCTAAACGTCTATTCAATAATGAAGCGGAAACTCTAGAAAGATTGGGTAATCATGACCAAGTACCTAGACTATTGGCTTATTTTGACGAAAATCAAGAATTTTTCCTAGTTCAAGAATACATTGACGGACACACTATTAGTGAAGAACTCATCCCTGGCCAGCCTTGGAGTCAAAACCAAGTTATGCAGTTGTTGCTGGAAGTGCTAGGTGTTTTAGAGTTTGTCCATCAACAAGGTGTCATTCACCGCGATATTAAACCAGATAATATTATCCGTCGTACTGCTGATTATAAGTTAGTTTTGGTAGATTTTGGGGCTGTCAAACAATTAAGATCGCCTCTGGTATCTGTAGGCGCACATCCTACCGCTACTGTGGCTATTGGTACTCCGGGCTATATGCCAACAGAACAAGGACAAGGTAAACCCCGTCCCAACAGCGATATTTATTCTCTGGGAATTATTGCTATTCAAGCTTTAACAGGAATATCTGCTAGTCAATTTCCCGAAGATCCCAACACGGGAGAAATTCTCTGGCAACATTTTAAACCTGTCAATAACCACTTGGCAGAAATTCTGACTAAGATGGTACGTTATCATTTTAAAGATCGTTATCAAACAGCGACGGAAGCACTACAGACTTGTAGAGAGTTTGTAAATATGAATTCTACTTTTTCTGTTGCGCCCCAATCTCCTCAACAAGTCGGCTACAAGCCACCCAAAACTACTTCTCAATTTTTATCACAGCCTACTGTAGCCGTAGCACCTGCTAATCCTGTGGTTAATCGGCCTACTCAAAGAAATCACAATCAGAGTAAATCAGATCCTTTACCTTTGATTATTGGTTTATTTTTGGCTGGTGGTGCAGCAGCTTTAGTTACCAATTTATATCCCAATTTTAAGAATTTAACCGCTAATTGGATGGGGAAAGATCGTACTTCAGCGAAGGCTTGTGCGGCAATAGTAGCACCTAATTCTAATATTCGTTCTGAACCAAGTGCGATTAATTCTGATAGTATTCTCAAAACTCTGGGTGATGCTAGTGATTTTCAAGTTACTGGTCAGCGCACAAAAAGAGGTTGGGTAGGATTAAAACTTAAATCGGGACGTTCTGCTTGGGCCCATTCTGATGTAATTACCAATAATCAACAATGGATTTCTTGTTTACGAAATCAAGGAGTTTCTATCCAAACTGTAGATGACGGTTCTTTAATAGCTTCTCGTCCTGTTCCTAAACCAACACCTATTGCTGTTACTCCTCAACCGGAAAAGTCTGAGCCATCTACGGCTGAATCTGTAAATGAAGATCAGCAGAAAATTGTCGAAAAAGCACGTCAGAAATTTGAATCAGGAGATTTACCAGGGGCGATCGCTCAGTTAAGAACTATTCCTAAAAATGCTGCTTCTGGGATCAAAGAAACGGTGGAAATTGTGAACCAATGGCAAGCAGATTGGGAAAAAGCGGAAGCATTAGCTAATGAGATTAATAAAGCTATTGATAATGGTCAATGGGATCAGGTTTTAGCCTATCGAGATCAACCTGAAAAATTACCTGATATTAAATATTGGCAAGATAAGTTACAGCCTTTGTTTCAAGAAGCTGCTAAAAATGCTTCTAAACAGGTTCTACCTAAAGAAGATCCAAAAACTGCTCCAGACCAACCTACAACTACTAAAGCATCTACCCAGACAGAAAAAGATGATAGTAACAACTAAAAACAAGGTAATGGAAATACTTTCTTTCCCATTACCAATTACCCATTACCGTAGTTCGTCGTATTCTGCTGTTTCTACTCGTCTAGCTTCTGAGCGAGAGGAAGGTAAAAATTCTGCTCTTCGCATTGTCGCTAAAGGCGGTGTTTGTCCGTTATAAGGATGAATTACCTGTACGGTACGGGTAGGACGTTGTTTGGGAGCAAATAAAGATAAAACTCCAGCTACAACTACACCACCACCGATGGTTAATGTTGCACCACCTACAGCCCAAAGTATAGGTGAATCCAACCAGGATTTTTGCTCTAATGGTGCTGGTGCTAATTTTTGTTGGTTTTGTACTTGGGCTAATTCCCACTGCTTTTGAGTGGCAATATTTTGCATTTGACCTTGGAGTTGTTGGTTTTGCAAGCGCAATTGTTCATTATCTGTTTTCAACTTCTGCATCTCCATCTCAAACTTTTGCATTTGCAAAGCTTGGTCGTTATTAGGTGCAATTGGTTGAACATTAGAATATACTGGTTGCCCATAGTTAGGAGGGTATTGCATTGATGGCTGCATTACCTGGGGTGCTACAACCGTACCTGGCATTTGTGGGGCAACCGCAAAGTTAGGTTGTTGTACGGCTGTGTTTGTTCCTTTTAACAAAAGAAGAGCAGCCAGACCAGCTACCGCAACTCCACCGATAAATGCCATACTTTCACTCATAATCTTTTACCCCTCAACTAGGACTGAAGCTTTACTTAATTTTGATCGGCGCAATTTCACACTTACTCTCACACTCATAATTTGTCGCCCAATTTTAATTTTCATAAGACTAAAACTATAAGCAAATATATCAGGTAGTTTTTTTAGTTGACTATGGCCTGGTATGTGCTGTCCCTATTCAAGACTATATCAGTCCAATTGTCCACTATTGAATGATAAAAAAACTACGCTGTTATACTTTTTAATCTAATTTTCCCAAATCATCAAGAGGGTGTTTTGATTGTTTCTTTGAGATTTTGGCAAAATTGGGCGATCGCCGAGAGTCCTTGTTCTGGTGTTCCTTCTGCTAAACGCTTAACAATGGCACTACCGACAATTGCTGCATCCGCGCCCCATTCTTTTACTTGTCGTGCTTGCTGGAGATCGGCAATACCAAAGCCAACGCCAATGGGTTTATCTGTGACGCTACGAATTTGTGTGAGTAAATCGGAAACACGACTTTCCATTTGCGATCGCATTCCTGTCACACCGGTCACACTCACTAAATAGATAAATCCTTGGGAAGCTCTGGCGATCGCCTCTATTCGCTCCGCAGAACTGGTTGGTGCTACTAATAGCACTAAATCAATACCCATCTCACTGGCTGGTTTTAACAACCCTGCTGCCTCTTCTAAAGGCAAATCAGGCACTACTAACCCAGCCACACCAGCATCTTTAATTTGCCCCAAAAACTTATCTATCCCCCTGTGCATAATGGGGTTGTAATAAGTAAACAAAATTATTGGGGCTTTTAAAGTTGGAGTAATATCTTTTACCATTGCCAAAACCTGATCCAAGGTTGTACCCCTTTGTAAAGCACGGGTAGCAGCAGCTTGAATCACAGGCCCATCAGCCAGAGGGTCAGAATAGGGAACACCAAGTTCAATAATATCCGCACCAGAACGATCTAGAACTTGTAAAGCCTTAGCTGTAGTTTCTAAATCAGGATCACCAGCAGTAATAAACGGAATCAGAGCGCACTCATGATTCCGTCGTAAAATTTCAAAACAACGAGAAATTGCAGTCATTAGTCAGTTATCAGGTAATTGGTAATTGGTAACTGGTAATTGGTAATTGGTAAACTTCTTGCTGTCACCTATCACCTATCACCTAATTTTCGGATTCAATTTCAGCTTGTATTTTCGCTAATTCTTCAGGACTTAGTTCATCTAGTCGCTTTTGTAGAAAAGCTTTTTCGTATTCTTCCCGTTGTTGGTGGTAGGTCATTTTTTTATTCCCTGCACGGAAAAGATATGTGGCTAACCAACCTATTAAACCAACAACCAGTAAAAACTGACTCCAAATTCCAGCATCTTGACTGTTTAAACCAACTAGCTGTAATCCTAGATAAGCCAAACCACCAGCCAAAAAAATGCCCAAAGCAATTCCGAGTGCATCAATGCGTCGCATGAGAATTATGACCTACCAATATATCAACTAAACAATCTTTCTGGGTCGAGGTCTCAGATTTGCTATTGGGGAGAGCAGCAACAAACCCGGAAAGAAGAAGAACACCAAAAAGTACATGAACCCACGCTCTATAGAACTAGCTGAATACCACCGCAATTTCATATAAAGCATCACAACCATTGGTATGACCAGGAGATAAGCTCCGGCTAAACTTAAATACAGTAGTGCTACAACCATAATTCTTTGTTGAATTTGAGAAGACTATTTGGTGCATCTATCTTCCATAATAGGCTCAACCCGTCAACTAAGAAAAGTATTAGGAAATAAGGAATTACTTTAGTTGTTCTCAGTGATTAGCTGTGTCTTCGCTATGATCAAGGTTTTTAGCCGGAAAGAAAAAAAATTTTCCAAGATACTTGGCAAAATTTTAAAAAACAGCTATTATGGATTCTGGCGTGAAAAAGTAGCAGTTGAGAACAAAATCTTATCAAAGAAAAACGTTCAAAACTACTTGCAAAACTTACGCACTTAATGGTAAGGTGACGAAAGAGATTTTCTGAATCTCTAAACATCAAAACCCTCTGGGGGTGTGGCGGAATGGTAGACGCTACGGACTTAAAAAGTTGAGCCTTGATCGAGAAATCTTTCAAGTGGAAGCTCTCAAACTCAGGGAAACCTAAATCTGTAATTTAAAAAAACAGATATGGCAATCCTGAGCCAAGCCCAGAGATTTAGGTTTGGGAATTTGATTTTGGTTCTGAAACCGAGATTAATCATCGCAAACCGTATAATCAGGGAAGGTGCAGAGACTCGACGGGAGCTACCCTAACGTAAAGACGAGGGTAAAGGGAGAGTCCAATTCTTAAAACCTAAAGTTGTAGATACAACTAGGTAGTAGTGAAAACTACAGGAGAATGAAAATCCGTTGACCTTAAACAGTCGTGGGGGTTCAAGTCCCCCCACCCCCATCAAACGTCTAAAAATTAAAAAATTGGTAGGTAGTGAGAATATGCTTTCTACCTAGTTTTTTATAATAATAGTCGGCTCAGTTTTACAATACTCTCTCAAGGGCTTTCACGAAGTTTTTGGAAGGTTTGATTTGGAAGGTTTGATATTAACAAAAGCCGAAAAATTGAATAGAGTTTCTAGAATCAATATTTATTCTACGGACAAAAACAGCCTAATTTTGATTATTAAAGCTATCCGTGCAAACGTTCCAAAACCCTTTACTTTGGCGGCAAATTTGCGAAGCCGATGATATTTATTCAGAAATGGGGTAGCAGCTTTTTTGATTGGGTATTGGCAAGAATATTTAATTAGATGCTAACAAAAAAATCTTCTGCTTATCCCTGTTTTGTCACTTTCCAGATGAATAAAGTAGTAAATAAACTTTTTTACCCAGAAGCATAAAAGGGTTTAAATCCATTCATTGCATCAATGAAGATGATTGAATCCAAGCAATAAATCGGAATTGGGAAAAATATCAAGCCACGGATAAATCAACCAAAATAGTAAGAGAGGTTGAACAATTAAGCGCAGATTATTGAGAACATTCTTCCATCCACTTTCATGATTCCATTGTTGATGTTTAGAAAAATCAACGGAATTACTTTGTTGTACATTAGGTTGAGTTTGACGAGATTGGTCTAAGGACAAGAAAGCCGGAGCATTTAAACTAATCATTGTGTAAACACAAAAAATAATTTCCCACCACCTCTCAATATCCTTAAAATTAGTAAACCGATAATCTGTCCAACCTAATTCCTGTTTACACTGGCGAAAACCATATTCTACCCATGTTCTTAATCCATAGAGGTCACCTAAAGTTTTTTTCAGATTCCCTTGAAGATTTGTCATCAAAAAGGAGGTAGAATTATCAAGCATTGTTTCTGGGTCAGTTGTTATTTCCCAGTAAGTTATCGCTCTTTTTTTACTATAAATTATTTCCCTAATATATCTGGTTTCTGATTTTTGATTACTAAATGTTCTTTCAAATTTACACCACTTATTCGCCCTAACCCTTTGTTCTGAAGGCAACCAGGCTCCATGATTATTTCTAATTGCCACAACATACGCTAATTTATGTTCATCTAATTTTCTAATAAATTCACTACTTTCACCATATAAACTATCTGCCAATACCAATTCAATATTAAAGCCTTCTTCAATTAATTCTATCATGATTGCTGATGCCAATTCTATTTTAGTTTGATATTTATCTTCTTCTTTTAGCGTTCCTTGAGGTTTGAATACTTTGACAATTAATGGAAAGGTTATATGAGAATAAACTCCATAAGCATTAATTGAAACTATCCCATGATCTACTTTTCCCACACTTCCTAGATATTGTCTAGCGACATAATCTGTCTTCTTTCCTTTTTTTCTGTCTCCTGTTTCATCTATCACTACTGTAATTGCTTTTCCATCCAATACTTTCTTAATTTTATTTAATCTTCGGCTCTTTAATTTATTTACTGACCAATCTGAATTAGCAATAAAATGATGTAATGATTGTGCCGAGTTTATACTCACGACTTTCGCTATTTCTGGTAATGATTTTCTTTTGATTGGTGAAATTATTCCCAAGTGCAAATATTTGAAGCACTCATAATTTCTTACTTCTTTAAACAGGTCTTTATAATTGGCACAATATTCATCTATTATTGCCACTGTGGGCTGGGCATCTCTTGCTAAATGTTTCAGGATTTGTAGTTCTACATCCATTGCTCCACCTGCTTTGTAGAGTTTTATGTTCTGATTCTTTTATTCATGATACTCGGAAAGTGACAGAAGCGGGATAAGCTGTAACTGCTCTAATTCTTGCTCCATACTGTACTGGTGCTGTGACAGATTCTGGAAAACTGCTTGATTTTCTTGCTCTAGCCGCTCTATTTTTTGATCTTTTTCTTCTGGACTCATTCTTGAACACTACGATATTTCTTCCCTGATGGGAACATTCTTCACATTCCTACCTGGGCAGTTACAGAAACTTACCTTCACGCACATCTAAACTGTAACTCTGTACTGCTTTAGTAATTTGTTCTCGTAAATTAGTATAAACCTTAGCAAACGGCGGCTGTTTCTCCGATAGCCCCAAAATATCAGAAGTAACTAAAACCTGACCATCGCACTCTGAACCTGCACCAATACCAATAGTAGGAATACGCAACTTGTGAGTAATTTCTGATGCCAAATTAGCAGGTATATGTTCTAAAACCAGAGAAAATACACCTGCTTGTTCTAAGGCGATCGCCTCATTTAAAATTCTCTGTTGATCTACCTGCGTTTTCCCCTGTTGTCTTAAACCCAGTTGATGAATTGACTGCGGTGTTAAACCCACATGACCCATAACCGGAATACCCGCTTGCACCAACCGAGATACCGTTTCAATCATTGCCGGATAACCACCTTCCAATTTTACCGCCTGTGCGCCCGTTTCTTTAAGAATTCTTCCAGCTGAGTGCATCGCTTGGGAAATACTCTCTTGATAGGATAAAAACGGTAAATCTACCACCACCAAAGCCCTACTTACACCACGACGCACCGCTTTGGCATGATGAACCATTTCATCTAAAGTAATTGGTAAAGTCGTCTCATATCCCAGTACAACCGCCAAAGAATCACCAACTAAAATTAAATCTACACCAGCAGTATCTAAAAGTTGAGCGATCGCATAATCCCAACCAGTCAAAGCCACAATCGGCTTCCCCTGCTGTTTCCATTGTATTAATTGCTGGGTAGTAATTGCCATAAGGAATTTTAGAAGGAGTTCTAGGAGTTCTAGGAGTTCAAGAAGGTAGAGGATGCAGGGAGAAATTATTTGTATTTTCCCAATCACCAGTCACCAGTCACCAATCACCAGTCACCTATTCCCTACTTTACACTGCGACCAAAACCAAAATGAGGTCTTGCTTGATCCATTGTAGGCATTAACCAAGCTAAACCTTCGCTAGTTCCCACCCATAATTTATTACCCACATCTGGAGCAATAGTTAGTACCCGACTAGAAGGTAAACCTGCAACTTGATCTAATAAAGCTCCTGTGCTGGGATTTAATCTTAACAAACCATTGCTAGTACCAACCCAAACACTACCATCTTCAGCGAAACTGACAGAAGTGACATTTTTACCACGTAAGGGAGTTACAGAACGCATGACAATTCCAGTTTTCGGGTTCACTACCAATAATTGATTCGGCATTCCTGCCCATATTAATCCTTCGGGGCTAATAGCTAAAGCCTGTACTGTTCCCCCTGGTAAATTATCTATCCTCTTTATAACTAATGCACTGGCAGTATTTACCCTCACCAGTCCATCTAAAGTCCCTACCCATAAATGACCATCTGCATCTAAAGTCATGGCGTTACCACTGACACCAGGTAAATTTTTAACAGTGGTCATAATCAATCCTTCATCGGGACTGACTAAAACTAAACCCGCATCAGTACCTGTCCACAAATAACCTCTTTTATCTATTAACAGTGATAATACTCTTTTAGAAGGTAGTAATAGATTCTGGGCAGTAATTTCATTCGTCCGTGGATCTACTCTAGTTAGACCTTGATAGTTTCCTACCCATAAACGACCAACTTTATCTTGAGCTAATGCGTCTATTTTCAAATTTGGTAAACTGACACGGGCAATAATATTACCTGTGTTGGGGTCAATACGGGATAAACCCCGCCAAGATGCTACCCATAAGTTACCAGTGAAGTCTTTTAATAAGTTACTAATTCTATAATCGGTTTCGGCTTGTCTTTCTAATACATCTCTGTCATCTGGTAGGGGATCTACTCTATTAGGAGGTGGTGCAACTGGGTAAGTCGCTGTTGATTTTTGAGTGGAGCTATTTTGCCCTAATGTGGATGTTTGCAGACTGGGTACAGCTATTAACCCCAGTAGAATAGATATGATGAATAAACGAATGCGTGTCCGAAATATTACCACTGTTTTATATCCTTTCCATTAACTAAGAACTTTTAACCACAATGGCTAGAGATTAATTACGGCATATTGTATGCAGGTAAATGAGGTATAAATCTCAATCACAAATCCTGACACCAAAAGGGTTTTACTGGTGACTGCTGACTGCTATTAGCTGAAAGCTGCTCCCTGAGTAGGTATTTTTTTATTGCCACGATTAATGTTTACATTTATAGCAGTAGCTAAAGAGATTAGTATATCAATTGATTGTTAAGGTTTATGATTCCCTTTTTCCTTTCCCTTTCACCCATAAGTATTAGTATTTTCCCAGATAGTTTAAATACATGATTTATACAGTTTGTAAAGCTATCTTCACAAAAAGTTAAAATCTTTCTTTAATAAGAAATTCAAATATAAAAGTTAAAAACTTTCAAAGGATAACTTATCCAAATATTGATATATTGTGAGACAAGTTACAAATTGCGTTATGTGCGATTTTTTATCCGACGCTTACCTTGGAGCTAAACCGCAGTAAAGGAAAATTCTTCCATATATTTTTCTCTAGTTGGGGCAAGATATCGGGGAGATTAAGTAAGGGGAAATAAGCTAGATAGCCTAAAAGCCCATATTGTTCCGATTTTAAGGGTTAACTTTCTAGAATACTTATAAATTCTGAAGTCTACCTCAAAATAATCAGGTTTACTAGGGTCAGCATAAGAGATAGAAAATACTTTGTATTCGGGAACAGAGAATAAAAAAACGCGCCTCACAGTGCGCCTTTATATAGAAAAATATGGTGTAGTAAATTATTGCTACAACATAAATTCTTATGCACTGACAAAGCCACCTCTACCTAAGCCCGCCTCTTGACATAAGTTTTTCTTATACTTTTGATGAGAAAATGAGAAAGAAAAAGGTTGGTAAGAAGTTGCACATAACGTGATTTGATAGTAGAACGAGTGACTTCTTGGAAGGAAAATATGTCTTACGCGCAAACTTCGACTCAGAGCAAATCTGGGTATCAAGCTGGGGTTAAAGATTACAGACTTACTTATTACACACCTGATTACACACCTAAAGATACAGATATTCTTGCCGCATTCCGGATGACTCCTCAGCCTGGAGTTCCACCCGAAGAAGCTGGTGCTGCTGTAGCTGCTGAGTCTTCTACAGGTACTTGGACAACTGTATGGACAGACTTGTTGACCGACCTAGACCGCTACAAAGGTCGTTGTTATGACATCGAGCAAGTTGCTGGTGAAGATAACCAATATATTTGCTACGTGGCTTATCCTCTGGACTTGTTTGAGGAAGGTTCTGTAACCAATATGTTGACCTCTATTGTAGGTAACGTATTCGGTTTCAAAGCTTTACGTGCATTACGTTTAGAAGATTTACGGATTCCCGTAGCTTACTTGAAAACCTTCCAAGGACCTCCTCACGGTATTCAAGTTGAGCGCGACAAATTGAACAAGTATGGTCGTCCTTTGTTGGGTTGTACAATTAAGCCCAAATTAGGTCTATCTGCTAAAAACTACGGACGTGCTGTTTACGAATGTTTACGTGGTGGTTTGGACTTCACCAAAGACGACGAAAACATCAACTCTGCACCATTCCAAAGATGGCGCGATCGCTTCTTGTTCGTAGCAGAAGCAATCCACAAAGCACAAGCAGAAACCGGCGAAATCAAAGGTCACTACTTAAACGTAACCGCGCCTACCTGTGAACAAATGCTGGAAAGGGCTGAGTACGCTAAAGAACTCAAAATGCCCATCATCATGCACGACTACCTGACCGCAGGTTTCACAGCTAACACCACTTTGGCTCATTGGTGTCGTAAGAACGGTATTTTGCTACACATTCACCGTGCTATGCACGCCGTTATTGACCGTCAGAAGAACCACGGTATTCACTTCCGTGTATTAGCTAAAACCCTCCGTATGTCTGGTGGTGACCACATTCACACTGGTACAGTTGTAGGTAAATTAGAAGGTGAACGCGGTATCACCATGGGCTTCGTTGACTTGTTACGTGAAAACTACGTTGAGCAAGACAAGTCTCGCGGTATCTACTTCACCCAAGATTGGGCTTCTATGCCTGGTGTAATGGCAGTTGCTTCTGGTGGTATCCACGTATGGCATATGCCCGCACTTCTAGAAATCTTTGGTGATGACTCCGTACTACAGTTTGGTGGTGGTACACTTGGTCACCCCTGGGGTAACGCTCCTGGTGCAACCGCTAACCGTGTAGCTCTAGAAGCTTGTGTTCAAGCTCGTAACGAAGGCCGCAACTTGGCTCGTGAAGGTAACGACATTATCCGCGAAGCGGCTAAGTGGTCTCCTGAGTTGGCTGTTGCTTGCGAACTGTGGAAAGAAATCAAGTTCGAGTTTGAAGCAATGGATACCGTCTGATGATGAGTTAGAAGTTAAAAGTTGAAAGATAAAAGGAAATAAATTTTCTTAATTTTAACTTTTGACTTTTAACTTAGTGAGGGCTGGGGTCGGGCATGAACATAAAGCAAATTGCGAAAGATACAGCTAGAACTTTGCAAAGTTATCTGACTTATCAGGCACTTATAACTGTTTTAGCACAGCTAGGCGAAACGAATCCTCCTTTAGCACATTGGTTGCAAAACTTTTCTGCTGGAAAAATCCAAGACGGAGAAGCATATATAGAGGAACTGTTTCTAGTCAAGTCAGATTTGGCTTTACGGATTATGACTGTCAGGGAACATATTGCGGTAGAGGTGACAGAATTTTTACCGGAAATGGTGCGTACTGGCATTCAGCAGGCAAATATGGAACAGCGTCGCCAGCATCTTGAACGTATTACGCAATTAAATTTATCCAGTCCCAGCCCAAACACTGAACAGCAGACTATCTCAGATCCTGATTTAGATAATTTATCTAGTTAGGATAGGCGTAACTGCCGGAAACCAAGTAGTAAAAAATAACCACTTACTAAACAGCCATGCAAACTTTACCAAAAGAGCGTCGTTACGAAACCCTCTCTTACCTTCCCCCCTTATCTGACGCGCAAATCGCTAAACAAGTTCAGTACATTCTGAGTCAAGGTTACATTCCAGCAGTTGAGTTCAATGAAACTTCTGAACCTACTGAGTTGTTCTGGACAATGTGGAAGCTACCTTTGTTTGGTGCTAAGTCTACTCAAGAAGTTTTAAGTGAAGTTCAATCTTGCCGTTCTCAGTACAGCAACTGCTACATCCGTGTTGTTGGTTTTGACAACATCAAACAGTGCCAAGTTTTAAGCTTCATCGTTCACAAACCCAGCAGATACTAATATCTAAATTTGGTTAAATAATTTATTCTTGGGAGAGGTAGAGTGTTCTATCTCTCTTTTTTTATATAAATTGATTGATTATTTATTTGATGCTTGTCTGATAGCGTAGCGTGGCGTATATCAGGATATCCAGGATTTAAGGATTTGGAGGATGGAAAATAAATATCTTGTGTGTTATCCTTGTATGGATTATCACAAAACTTTCATCACCTCTGAGGAATTTAACAAAAAATGAATATGCGTGATTTATTCCCTGGCTATTATCAACCCACAGATCAAGAGTTTAATGAACTATGGAAAGAGTGTATTTTTTCCTTTGATACGAATGTTTTACTACATATCTATCGTTACTCCCCTAAAAGCAGAGAGAGATTATTTGATATTCTGAAAAAACTTCAGGAAAGAATTTGGATACCCCATCAAGTTGGTTATGAGTTTCATAAAAACCGCGAAACTGTTATATCTAGTCAGTCAAGTGCTTATGACAAAATAGTCAAAATCTTGGAAGATAATTTAAAAATAGAAAAAATAGGTAATTTAAATAAAGACATTGATAACTTTGAGCAAAATTATAGAAAACATTCTACTATTGAAGTAAATAAAATATCAGTAGATATTAAAACTAAAATTAAAGAGTCAATAAAAGAAATAATTGAATCTGTTAAAGATGATGTAAAGGATTTGAGAGATAAGCATCCTGATCTTTTCAAAGAGGATATATTTTTAGATAAAATCTTAGATGGTAGAATTGGTAATCCATACCCCAATCCATTAGATATTTATAAGTTGGCTGAAGAAAGATTTCAATACTTAATACCGCCAGGATATAAAGATAAAGATGACAAGAATAAATCAGTGCCAGATATTTATGGTGATGCTATACTTTGGTTGCAATTAATTGACTATGCAAAATCTGAGAAAAAACCAATTATTTTTGTTACAGATGAAGAGAAGGAAGATTGGTGGCTAAAAAATAACAGAAAAATTATCAGTCCCAGACCAGAGTTAGTACAAGAAATGCTAACTGAAGCTGGAGTGAAATTCTATATGTATTCTGCTGATAGATTTTTAGATTATGCTCAGAAGTTTTTGGAACTTACAGAACAACCAGAAGTAATTGAGGAAGCTAGAGAAATTAGAGAACAGAATTTAGAATCTGAGTCATTGATAGCTTACCAAAACTTTGCTCAAGCATATCAAACAAGATTACAAAAAGAAAATTTGCAAATAAAATTGCGAGAACTTGATCAAGCATACAACTCGCTTAAAGAGCAACAAAAGGATTTGCTTAGTTCAATGGATATGGTGAAAACTAAATTTAATAACCAAGGCTTACAATCTTTTATAGAAGCACTTGAAGGAGTTCAATCCGAGATGAATAAAATAAGTACATTACAAAATATGTATAAAGAACAGATGGCATATCTAGGAGTAGTGTCTCTTTAACTCCTTATAGCCACTAAAAAGCAATTCCCCTAACCAGCAAAAAACAAACTTGCATCAACATGAAAAAATTTACCTAACATCTCAGCTTGTTCTCTTGTCACTTCCATCTCACCATTAATTACCTGAGAAACCAACTCACTCGAACCAAAAATAGGAACTAAATCACCTAATTCTAAATCCTGCGCTTCCAATAAATGCAAAATCCTAGAATGAGGAGTAGAAGCATTTATCTGATAATGTTGATTTTCAAAATCTTCAATTAGTCTTACCAATAATTCTAAAAGTGTCTTTTCTTCTGGTGTCAAATCAGAGCGAGAAAGTAAATCTTCCACCACTGCTAAAAAATGCTCGTTTTCTTCCTCAGTTTTAATAACTCGCGGTTGATACTGAGACAGTAATTTACTATAAACTTCTGAATCAAAAGTGAGGGTCATTTTTCCAGTAGTTTTTGTCATATTCTGCATGAGTTAAGACATATTTAATATAGATTACTTGGCTCTCATAGTTAATACTAGCAATTAAACGGTATTTATTGCCTTTAATATTGAAAACTGTAAAATTACCAACAGCTTCAGCTTTGGGATAAACAGACTGTACCTCTATTAAATTAGCCCACTCAGCTTTACTAGCAGTAAAATACCAGTCATCAAGAGCTTCACAACTATCTGCGTGTTGTTGACAATATTTTCTGAGCTTTTTCCGACTGATGACGTGCATTAAACCTGTGATTTTAACTTTTACAGTCAATAGTTTTAACGACCCGTTCAATAATAGCATGGTCTCAAAATTAGATGCAGTGCGATCGCTACCAAACACCCAACAAACGGTAAAATTAACAATCCAACCCAACATTGCATCTATAGCCCATGTTTTGCGACTACCTGGTACAAATCCTTACAGCCCGCGTTTATGATGTAGCCCAAGAAACACCACTGGAATACGCCCCCAACCTCTCCCACCGCATCAAAAACAAACTCCTCCTCAAACGGGAAGATATGCAGTCAGTCTTCTCCTTCAAACTGCGGGGTGCATATAACAAAATGGTCAACCTACCCCCAGACTTACTCAAACAAGGTGTCATCGCCTCCTCAGCGGGAAATCATGCCCAAGGTGTAGCCTTAGCAGCCAGCCGATTGGGAACAAAAGCCATTATTGTTATGCCCGTAATTACACCCCAGGTAAAAATCAACGCCGTCAAAGCCAGAGGGGGAGAAGTGATTTTATATGGAAATGCCTATGATGACGCTTATGCCCACGCCCGTAAATTAGCAGCAGAAAAAGGGTTAACATTTATACATCCCTTTGATGACCCGGATGTCATCGCTGGACAGGGAACTATTGGGATGGAAATTCTCCGTCAATATCAACAACCCATCCACGCCATATTTGTCGCTATTGGTGGGGGTGGTTTAATTTCCGGTATCGCTGCTTACGTCAAACGCTTACGTCCAGAAATCAAAATTATTGGTGTTGAACCTGTAGACTCTGATGCTATGTCTCAGTCTCTCAAAGCCGGTCAACGAGTGCGTTTATCCCAGGTGGGTTTGTTTGCAGATGGGGTAGCAGTGCGAGAAGTGGGGGAAGAAACCTTCCGCTTGTGTCAAGAATACGTAGATGAGATTATTTTGGTGGATACCGATGCTACCTGTGCAGCCATCAAAGATGTATTTGAAGATACCCGTTCTATTTTAGAACCTGCGGGAGCATTGGCTGTAGCTGGTGCGAAAGTCTACGCAGAAAGAGAAAAAATCAAAGATGAAACCCTGGTTGCAGTAGCTTGCGGTGCTAACATGAACTTTGACCGCTTGCGTTTCGTGGCCGAAAGAGCAGAATTTGGAGAACGTCGGGAAGCCATTTTTGCGGTGAATATTCCCGAAAAACCAGGAAGTCTGCGTAAATTTTGTGAATGTATTGGTAACAGGAATTTAACGGAATTTAATTATCGTATTGCTGATAATAAAGAAGCTCATATCTTTGTCGGTATGCAAATCGAAAACCGCGCCGATGCTGCAAAAATAGTTGAAAAATTTGAAACTAACGGTTTAAAAACAATTGATTTAACCGATGATGAATTAACAAAATTACATTTACGGCACATGGTAGGAGGACATTCTCAACTTGCTGACCATGAATTATTATATCGGTTTGAATTTCCTGAACGTCCTGGTGCGTTGATGAAA